>JALRBG010000278.1 GCA_023257855.1 Pseudomonadales bacterium
TTTTCCCCTGGTCATTTTAATTATTATCAGGAGAAGCGATTGTTACTGATCACGATCACTAATGCCAGTGATCCACAGGCAGGCTTAAAATTCACAGCCCCAGGATCTGGACTACCATGTCGCGTACATTTGCCCCTGTGAGATTGGGATGCGAGGTCATGGCCACATCCCCCCACACGCCTTCACCGCCTTCGACGATGCTCTGTACGAGACGGCGGATGGTTTCGTCATCGGCATCGTAACGCGCGGCGATCTCCGCGAATGACGGGCCCACCAACCGCTCGTTCACGCGGTGGCAGACCATGCAGTCACTTGCCAGGAACAAACCGGGCTCGGTCAATCCCTGGCTGATCAGCTCCTGCAACTGGGCTTCCTGATCCGCGGCACTGGTTGCAACCGGTTCCACTTTCACCAGGACGCCGTCGGTATGGTCGGTCAGCAGGTACAGCAGCCCATCGGGTCCTTCGGTGACGAAACGGATGCGCTGGCCGAGTTCACCGAACATGGATTCGCGGCGGATTTCCCCGTTCCCGTTGAACACGATGCGCTCCACACGCCCGGTACCCGGAATCCGGCCAACCATCATTGATGTCACGAACAGGTTGCCCTGCCAGTTCGGGAAGGCGTCACCGGTATAGAAATCCATGCCGGCGACAGTGATCGCGGGGACCCAGAACACTTCCGGCGGTTCAGTACCGTCAACCCAGGGCACGTCGTTGAACCGGGTGCCGTCGTAATCACGGCCATAAGTGACGACGGGCCAGCCGTAGTTGGCGCCCGGTTTCAGGATATTCACCTCGTCGCCACCCTGTGGGCCGTTTTCCAGTTCCCAGACTTCGCCTGTTTCGGGATGGATGGTGAAGCCCATCACGGAGCGGTTGCCCCAGGTGTAGATTTCCGGCAGTGCGCCTTCGGTGGCATAGAACGGGTTGTCCGCCGGCGCCGTGCCGTCATCGTTGATGCGCAGGGTCTTGCCGATATGGCTGTCCAGGCGTTGGGGCTTCTCCAGTTCGATGCGGTGGGATGAGCCGAAAATGAACGTGCCGTCGGGCAGGAACAGCCCGCGGGTCGAGGCGCCGCCGATATGGGACGCCCAGGCATCGGCTTCAAACACTTCTTCGACGTCAATGATACTGTTGCCATTCCAGGTGCCCTTGGCAACGGCCGTGGTCAGGCAGAGATCTTCGGTGCAGTCAGGATGCTCACCTTCCTTGACGAAAGTGAAATAGAGCAGGCGGTTGTCAGCAAAGCGCGGATGCAGGTTGATGTCGAATAACTGGCTCACGGAAAGCGAGTCCTTGAGAGCTGCAGCCGGTTCAGCTTGCAGTTCGCCATTGCGTACCAGGCGCACCTGGCCGCTGCGCCGCTCGGTAACGAGGATGTCGCCGAGGGAGTTGTCGGCAGTTGCCGTTTCCGGCACGAACACCATGCCGATAGGTTCGTTGATGCCGCGCACGATGACGGACAGCCGGACGTTATCCTGTTCGTAGGTACTGAAAACCCAGGGACCACTGCCAAGCGGTTCGGGGTAAAACTGTGCATTTGCCAGCGGTGGCAGCAGGGTGAAGATGAGGACGAAATGCCTGAAGCGGGTAAATTGTATGTTCATGGCTGCTCCACGCGGTGCTGGGTTTGAAGTTTATTCTGCCTGGTTGGCTTCGGTGACCTGCCGGACCAGGGTGTTCAGGAATATCTGTTCGAATTCATTGACGTGCGCTACGTAGCCGTCCGGATCGTAGAAGGGATTCGGATCGTTGGGGCCGCGGTTTGCCAGTTTTGCATACTTGTCATCGAGACCATAGAAGACGCCGTGCGAACTGACCCAGACCTCGGCGGGAATTTCCTTTGCGGCTCGATAGGTGCGCTGGATGTCAGCGGCAATTTCAGGATATTCGGTGTTGCCCACGTAGCGCAGGAACTGGCCGTTCAGGCTGCACTCGATGAAGCCGTAATAGGTGCGGCCGTTTTCCTGCAGCGGCAGGCTCCAGGCTAGGCAGCCATTCGTGTGGCCGGACTGAACGTGGGCCGAAAGCGTGGTGCCGCCCAGGGAGACGGTGTCCCCGTCATCGACGATACGGTCGATTGGCTGCTCCTTGCCGCCCGGCGTATCGAAGGCCTCGTGGTAGGGCACCTCCAGTCGACCGACGACAACCTCAGCACCGGTCATTTCCTTGACCAGGGCGTCACCCTCGATGTGGTCCGGGTGGGCATGGCCGCTGATGAGGATTTTTATGTCATCGAAGTCAAACCCGAGCTGCTCCACGGCGGCCTTGATGACCGTCACGGAAGATTCGTAGTTGCTGGCCTGCAGGATATGGCCTTCGGGTGTGGTTATAAGAAAGGAAGCAAGCTGGGCAGTACCTACATAATAGAGGTTGTCCATGACCTTGTGGGGAGGAAAGGGGTCGTTCCACCCGGGCGGCTGTGCACCGGCTTCCATGCAGAGCACCGACAGCAATGCAAGGACGGGCAGGGCGCCCGCCAGGCGTGGTTTGGTCATGCTGATCCCCTTCACCGGGCCCTGCAGGCGCCCGGTTGTTGTTATATTGTTACTGGCGGCTGCCGCCCAGTTCCAGGGTGCGGCCGTCAGGGAACTCGATGCCACGTGAATTCATCCGGCGCGATCCGTCTTTTGCCTGGAAGCCGGTAACCCGGATGCGGGTACCCGGCGGCAATGAATCACGGTTCCAGCCCAGGCGCATGAGTACGTTGGGGGATCCGCCCTCTACCTGCCATTCCTCGACCTCACCGGCTTCGTTTGCCACGGCAAAGCTGAGCCACGAATGGGGGTTTACCCATTGCATCTCGATAACTTCGCCTTCCAGCGAGACTTCCTTGTTGGAATCGAATTCGGCATAAAAAGAGTGGTGTGCCATGGCGGGCAAGGCGCCGGCCAGTAATGCACCTGTCAGGATCGCCTTAAATGCAATCATCATGGTTTTCATGTCTTGGTCCTCCTCTTCGGCCACTTATCGCGGCTGAAGCAGTATCGTATACAACTTGTATCGGGTTATTGACCTGGGTCATCAAGACCCCACAGATCCCAGTACAGCAGCTTGTCGGCAAAGGGCACGCATTTGTGCTCGAGTGTCTGGGCATTGTCTTCGACCAGTCGGTACAGGGGCATTTCGATGGTCCAGGGCTCGGCAAAGGTTTGCGGGTCTTCCATTGTTGCCTCGTACCAGATGTGGTTCGGTCCGAGCGGGGTAAAGCGTTCGGTGACCACCAGCCGGTAGCTTGCATGATTGCCGGCTCGATCGAGCCAGGTCATGCCATTCTGGTTCAGTGTCGTCACCACCAGGGTGTCGCCTTCCCAGCGGCCGTTGGATTTACCCATCCAGGCATCCAGGGGCAGGCCTGTGGTCTCGTTCATGTGGATGACGCGCTGGGAAGCGGCAAAGGGGTAAACCATCAGCATGTCGTCATCGCGCGCACCCTGGAATATCTGGAAGGGAATGTCATGGTAGGTCGCCCGGGGGATACCGAGCATGTAGCACTTGGCTTCGGGATCTTCCTGCGGCCAGCTGGCGCGGTTGGCATCGCGTTGGGCGAGGGCATCGGGCAGGTAGGGAATGCTGCCACCGCCTTTGAGCACGCTTTTGCCGGCAGGGATGGCGGCAATAGCACCCATCTGCCAGAAGCGGTCAAGGCCTTCTGCAGAATGGGCTTCCAGGTTCCAGTGGGCGGTGTTGATCGCTTTCCAGACACCATTGAGGTTGGGGCGGCCGTCGAGTGTTGTGTCCCGGTCAAGCTGTTGGGCCTGTACGGCAGGAACCGTTATAAATACGGCAACCAGTGCCAATAACAGACTGCTAACGCGTTTTCCCATTCTCCGCTCCCCTTTAAATGTTCTGTTAAGTGTCGGATTGGTGAGGGAGAGTAGCATATCCGCGCCGGGGCTGTGAACATAGCCAGCGCTGACACTTGGGGGTGATTGATCCAGGTCAGCCGGTGTTTACATGCCTGTCGCTGAACAGGATAATGAATTCAAACAAGGTGTATGATTCACGCCGGAATGCATCCTCTTAATAAGGTGCGAAAAGGTGCGAAAAGGGTTTGTTTAAAGGGGTTAAAAGGGGACTGAGATGAAATTACGGACATTGGGCAGGGCAGTTGCACTGGTCACGCTGACCCTGGCACATGCTGTCACATCGGCCGCTGAATACGAGCCGCCAAAAACGCCCTGGGGTGAGCCCGACTTGCGCGGCACCTGGCCCATCAATCACCTGATCAGTACACCGCTGGTTCGTGACACCCGTTACGGCAACAACCGTTACCTGACCGACGAGGAGTTTGCCGAGAAGGAAGCCAATTCGGCTGCCCGTGACGAACGTTTCCAGGGTGGCGCCATTCCCGTGGCGGACGCCGGCGGACGCGTCATGCGCCAGACTTCGCTGATCGTCGATCCGCCGGATGGCCAGTTCCCTGAGCTGACGGATTACGGCAAGGATTTACAGTCCCGCGTGCGCGGTTCCTATCATCCCACCCAGACCGTGTTCGATACCATCGCGGACTTCAGCCCGTGGGACCGCTGCATCACCCGTGGCATGCCTGTTTCCATGCAGGCCCGCAACTACAACAACGGTATCCGGATTTTCCAGTCACCGGGTTATGTCGTCATTCAGCTGGAAATGGCCCACGAGGCCCGCATCATCCCTACCGGTGATGTGCCGCCGCTGGATGACAATATCAAGACCTGGCTTGGTGAATCCCGTGGTCACTGGGAAGGCAATACCCTGGTAGTAGAAACTACCAACTTCAACGGCCTGACCCAGAAGACCAGTGCTGGTAATCCAGGCTCACCAAGGCCGCTGCAGCCTACCACCACCAACCAGCGCATCGTCGAACGCTTCACAAGAGTGGCAGATGATGAAATCGAGTTTGAAATGATGATCGAGGATCCGGAGGTTCTGGCGACCGGCTCCTATACCGTGGCGTACCCCATGTACCTGGACAACGAGTACCCGATCTACGAATACGCGTGCCATGAAGGCAACACCACTGTGCGCTATTACATCGAGACTTCCCGTTTCGAGCGCTCCCAGGACCAGTAACGCTCTTCTAACGAGCGGCCATGCTCAGAGTGAGTTTTCGGTGATGAACGTGTTATAGGCGTTCGTCAAATCCTGCATTTCCACCAGCAGGGCGCTGCGTTGGGCCAAATCACCCTCCTTCTGCAATTGCACGTAGGCATCACCAATTGACCTGCGGATATCCAGCAGGTTGCTACTGATCTCCTGGTTTTTTCGTACCGATGGATTCAGGTAGTAATCAATGTTCGGCATTTCCACGGTTTGACATTCTTGTATCACTTTGCCGTTTGGCAGGACCACCGTGCGGCAGACCTGTGTGGTATAGGACTGCTGGCCAGAAGTGCCAAAATCCCTCAGTGGCCGGTCCAGGATCTGCTGTGCAATGGCGAGCCTCGCCTTGGCTTCACCAAGGTGCAGAATAGCCAGGTGAATTCCTTTGTTATCGTATTCCGGCATGGCCTCCAGCAGCTCCCGTTCGCTCGAGTACATGGTGATGGTGTCCCTAACGAACAGCTGGTACCTGTCGGTCAGCTCATCGCGCACAGCGCGCAGTTTCCATTGACCAAGATCGTCCAGTGCCCTGACGCGGCGTTCGTCGCCGATCGGGAAATTGCGCCGGGTGATATGGAAGGCGAGGTTGGAGAAGCGATCGACCTTTTCCCAGTCCTGCATGGCAATGCTGTTTTCCTGCAATTCCTCGAGTATCGGAATCTGCTCAATGCTGTTCAGGCCATTGTTGATGCGAATCGACTGCAGTGCCTTGTCGTACACGGCTCCCGCTTCTTCATACATGCCAAGGACTTCCAGCTTCCCGGCGAGATTGAGGTAGGCTTCGGTCAGTATGGGATTGTAGGAATCCACGGAATCGAGCTCCAGGCCGGTGATCACCTGTTCGTAGCGGGTCCTGTCAGCCTGCGCCTGCAAGCGGATGGCCTCGTAGTCGATATCGGGTAGCGGTTCGGACTCCGGGTTTGCTTTCGCATACTGTTCAATCGGGCCAAGGACTTTTTCGACAAGCGCGACCGCCGCCGCGAGTTCATCGGCGAGGTCCTGTTCCTGTGCATGAGCTGCTCCTGCCACTATCCAGCCAGGCAGGCAGGCAGCCAAGAAAATTGCAACGTTATGTGATTTCATGAAATTGTCATCAGCCAGCCTGCGAAGAAAACAACCTCTTGCGGGGGAATTGACTATAGCACAATCGCGCACGGCGGGAACACGCAGTCAGGCAGCCCGTGCCTTCGCGGTAATTATTGCTTACACTTGGCGGCCTTCCATTTCAACAGACCGAGTAACACTCAGATAATTTAAGGAGCTGCAAAGTGAGCAAGAATATCGCATTGATTGGCGCCAGTGGCAAAATCGGCACCAAGATTACCAAAGAGCTGCTCGATCGTGGATTTAGCGTGACCGCGATCGCCCGTAATCCTGAAAAAATTGAGGCCAGGGCAGGGGTGACACCGGTAGCCGGCGATCTCATGAATCCTGACAGCCTGGCCAAGACCCTGAAAGGACATGATGCCGTGATTTCGGCGGCCCCCTTCATTACCGATGCGTCAGAAAAGCTGTTCGAAGCAGTCCGCAAATCAGGTGTCAAACGCTACCTGATGGTGGGTGGTGCGGCATCCCTGTTCAATGACAAGGGTGTAAAGGTCTGGGAGACACTGCAGGGCGTAGGCATTCCGGATGTCGTGTTGGCCAATATCGCCGAGGGCATACGGGCATTCGATCTGCTAAAGGAAGATCAGAGTCTCGACTGGACCTTCTTTTCACCGGCCGTGATGATCGGCCCGGGCGAGAGAACCGGTAAGTTCCGCCTTGGCAAGGACAACGTGGTTGCCGATGCCAATGGTGACAGCAAGATTTCCTACGATGACTACGCCATCGCCCTGGTCGATGAGCTGGAGCAGGGCAATAACATAAGGTCGCGCTTTACTATCGGCTATTGATCGGCCTCGGGCGCCGAACCGGCACAGGCGAGTGTGAACTGCGTAGAAGTTTTGGTGGGCAGGACGCCGGCTTTTTAGAGCTGATTCACACTCTCCGTCATTCGTGAATGACTCCTATTGCCAGGGTCGTATGCTGCACTCATGAATCTGGAAGCCGAAAGGACGGGAGAAGAATCATGGGCAGACTGATCCAATTGCTGGAAAAACTGGTATTTTTTGTTGCCGGCCTTGTGCTTTTTTTTATCGCCCATGTATCCCGGGGCCAGGCAGCTACGTATGAAGTGGCTGAGTTTGATGCCGGGTTATTGCCAGAGATCGTGTATGTAGTACGGCAGGAAGACTGACACGCCTTCGATCCGGCTGATTTCGCCGTCCACGACCTTGAACACCTCCAGCATGCCCCGCGAGTTGGGGTATTCCACATCCACCTTCAGTAATTTGCCAGACGTGCTTTCGTAATCCACGTAACGTGCGGCATGATCCTGGATGGTCAGGGCCACCACGACACCGGTCTCTTCGATCACCACCGGAAAGCGACGTGCACGAACCCGATCCACAGGTTTGTAAATACCCTCTTCCAGCTGCTGCCGGCACCCTTCTGCGATATCTGCCGCCCAGTAGTTGCCGTGAGTGACATTCACACCGTTAGTAACGCGGGCGCAATCTTCCGTGAATTCGGCGAAGACGCGGCCGTCGTTCTGCTCCTTGCTGGACAGGTAGCCATTGACGATGACTGCCAGGCGTTCCCGGTCACGGCGCTGTCCGGCTGGCAGCACCTGCTGGAAAGCCGGGTCAGGGTCGTAGCTTGCGGTACCTGCAAACAGGTCCGGCGTCCCTTCACGACCAAAGTAAGTTTCCACTTCAGTGATGCGGCGGTCTTCCACCTTCAGGCGCATGCCGTGATAGGCCGCCTGTTCATGCTCCTCGGTGATGCCGTACCAGATCACGTTGCCTGTAGTTGTGTCCGGCAGCACCAGCAATTCACGCATGTTGCCGCGGGCGGCACCCCAGAATCCCTCGCCGATCATCATGGCGACATTGTTTTCGGTGAATCGTACCTGGGGGCCCCAGGGCAGGGCGGAGAAATCCCGCACGACGACGTCGTTGGCGAATTCCCGTGCAGCCTGCACTGACGGATTGTCTCGGTAAACCTCGGTCATGTAGCGGCGGGCGATATCCACCAGGCAGGCGTCATCACAGGCGGCTTCCTGGGCTGCTGCCGGCAGCGGGAAATGCACCAATGCGGCGAGGGAAGCCAGTGCGTAAAAAGTCTTTTTCAAATACATGTTCTGCTACCTGTTATCGGGTCTGGAACTCCACGTTGGGAACGGCAAACGGTGAGGGCATAAAGTAGGGGACATAGGTGAACACCGCCTCAATGCGGGAGATGCGGCCGTCGACGATCTTGAAGGCTTCCAGCAGGGTGATGGTGTTCGGCCACTTGAGAACGGTCTTCATCTCGCGTCCGTCGGTAAGGGTGTAGCTGTCGAACATGTTCGCATGGTCGAAGAATCCGCTGGCTACCACGACGCCGCGTTCGACATCGATGATCGGGTAGCGGCGTTCTCGGATACGCTTGTTGATGTGGTAGATGCCGAGCCGAAACTGGTTTTCGCAACCCTGGGCGATGCTTGCGGAGTTGCCGCCACCGCCGTTGCGCGGGGCGCTGGTGGTGCTTATGCCGTTTTCCAGGCGTGCGCAGTCATCGCTGAAGAGGGTGAAAACATCGCCATCGTTCAGTTCCACCGTGTTGAAATATCCGTCTGCCACGGCAACCAGGCGCGCCCGTGAGCGGCGTTCCGAAACGGCCAGTACACGATTGAATTCGGGGTCATGGGTTACAAGGTCCGGGTCGCCAAAGGGTTTCGGCATATCAGGCAGGCGGTTGACCACGGTTTCAATTTCAGTGATCTGGCGATCGACCACCTTGATGCGCATGGCCAGGTAGGCGGGATTGCCGTGTTCCTCGACGATGCCGAACCAGGCGGCATTGCCGGTTTCGACATCGGCTACCATCATTTCCCCGTCGCGGACGCCGCTGATGGTGCCCCACAGGCCGTCGTTGCCGACCGGCATGACCACGTTGTTTTCGGAAAAGATGACATCCGCTGCCAGCCGTGCGCGTGAAGCATCCCGGGCTGACAGGGCATCGATATAGTTGGTGGTGTAATCCAGCAGGCACTCGTAGTCGCAACCGGGATTGATGACGGCGCTGGCATAGCCGGGCGCCTGGGCCTCTGCCGTGAACGGCAGCAATACGACTGCGAGTGCACAGGCGTGTTTCAGGGACGGTTTCAACATGGAATTCCTCTTCATGTTAATCCAGCGGGTAGGCGTACAGCATGAAAGCATCCGGTTCCTGCCCGCGCAGTGCGGGATTGAAGAGATACTGGATATTGCTTTCGATGACATAGGCCGTATTGCCAACGACAGTGGCGCCTGGTGATGACACCAGATCGTCGGTAATGATCTCCAGGACGGCATCGTTGCCCTCGATGGTCACCACGCTCAGACGGCCAATGGTGCCTTCCGCCTGGATGAACCGATTGCCTTCGATAAGGCGCATGCCGTCGGGTCCGCCCAGGGCATGGCTGAGATTCAGCGTGGCCAGTTCGCCCATGCCGCTGCTGCCATTGAAGCCGATCCGGAAAAGCTGCTGGGTCTGCACATTGTTCGCATACAGCGTCCAGTCCTCGCTGAAGGCGATGCCGTCGATGCCGCGCAGCACCGACGACTGGCCGAATACGCGCAGGGCATCGCTGCCGGGTTCAAGTACGAGTATTCGGCCATTGGGCGTATCGGTGGCAAACACCGAGCCGTCAGCGCCAAGCGTGATGTCGTTGCAGGTACCGCCGCCGGGAAAATAGTAAACCCCTTTCTGATTGCCGTCGGCCAGGTCAAATGCCATGACCGATGTCGTGCCCTCGGAACGTTCCGGGCCGAAGAAATTCGGGGCGGAACACAACCAGAGAGTGTTGGATCTTTCATCGGCCAGGACGCCGAGAATCGTGAGTATGCCGTTTTCAGGAGAATGGTGAATCCAGGGGCGGGCGATACGGCCGCCAGGATCGGTACGGTAGACGATGCCCTTCACGCTGCCGGTGATTACCGTACCGTCACTCATCGAGGTGATGCTTTCAGGGAACACCTGGGTGTCGTCGATACGAATATCCAGTGCGGAGTTGCGGGATGTTGTCGTTGCACAAGCGCACAAGAGTGTGGCAAGGACAGTAATAATTAAGATTTTCATTCCTTTCCTCTTTCCTCTTTCCTCTTGTCTCTGCCTTAGTGCCCGGTGGTGTTGTCCGGTGCCGTTTCGAAACTTTCATCGTTCTGTTGGGCTGCATAGGCACGCCATCCCAGGTCGGTCAGGTAGGCATGTATGGCATTGGCCTGGTCCTCGTTGAGGACGTCATCCCACTGCGGCATCCCGCGGAAACGCCTGGCGCCATACAGGACTATACCCAGGAAGCCTTCATGCGTTGCGGCATCCATGCGCCTCAGGTCAGGCGTCAACCCGTAGTCGGTATTGGCATGACAGATGGCGCAGCTGCGTGAGAACAGTTGCTGACCTTCAGCGATGAGGTCAGCCGATGCCGTATTGGCCACCGGCGGCTTGGGTATGGGGTCGATTTCGCTCAGCAGTTCCGGAACGGGAACGTCCCCGCCGCCAAGTTTCAGGGCAATGATGCGGCCCTGGTTGCCATAACGGATGACGGCACTGGTGGGGTGGGGTGCAAACCAGCCACCGCCGCCCCAGCCGGTAAGGAAGGCGATGTACTGGACGTCATCGACCCTGTAGCTCACCGGGGCAGCAATGATGGAAGAGCCGATGAAAATCTCGTGTAATAGTTCGCCAGTCGATTCGTGGTAGATGCGCAGGTAGCCGGAATCGGTACCCTGGAACACCAAGCCGCCAGCTGTGGCCAGTACACCGGCACGATCCCACCAGCCCTCGTTCTCCACTTCCCATACGGTTTCACCGGTAGCCGGGTCGAATGCCTTCAAGGCGGCGCGGGACTGTGCCTTGCCGGCCTCCTGCACATCCTGCAGGAAGGAGCGCACAGGATCCTGCATGAGGTCGGGATTCATGGTCATCATGTCGCCGAACAGGATGCTGTTGCCGTTGTTGCCCTGCTTGGGTCGGTAAACATGGCCGTCGGTGGTGTCATAGCTCATGGCACCGCCCTCAATGGAGGGAATATAGACGAGGCCGGTGTTCGGGCTTAGGGCCATGGGATTCCAGGCATGCCCACCCATGCCGGAAGGCTCCACGAAGATCGGCGGCCCGCCATAGACGTAATCCACGGCGGGATTGATTTCCGGCTTGCCGGTTTCCATGTCGATGCCCAGTGCCCAGTTCACGGGCACATAGGGGTCGGCGGACAGCAGTTCACCGGTGGCGCGATCGAGAATATAAAAAAAGCCGGCCTTGGGCGCCTGCATGATGACCTGGCGGGTTTCACCGTCGAAGTCCATGTCGGTGAGAATGAAAGGCTGCGTGGCCGTATAGTCCCAGCTTTCACGCGGTACTTCCTGGTAATGCCAGACCAGGCGGCCGGTATCAGGATCGATGGCCAGGATGGAGCACAGGAACAGGTTGTCGCCGCCGGACGGGCTGCGTTCATGCCAGTTGAACAGGGCAGAGTTGCCGGTGCCAACATACAGCAGGTTCAGTACCGGGTCGTAGACCATGGCGTTCCAGGCAGTGCCGCCGCCGCCGACATCCCAGCGACTGTCCGGATCCCACGTTTCCAGGGCCATCTCGAGTTCCGGATGCTCCTGCCCGAGGGCAGGATCACGGGGCACCGTGAAAAAGCGCCACTGGAGGCCGCCGGTCTTCAGGTTGTAGGCGCTGATGTAGCCGCGCGCGTCGTAGTCGGCACCGGCATTGCCGATGACCACCACGTCGCCGGCGACTTCGGGTGCGCCGCTGGAGGTATAGGCGCGATCCTTGTAGATGAGGGTGTCCACTTCCCAGATAACGGCGCCGGTTTCGGCATTGAGGCCGAAGAGCCGGCCGTCGAGGGAGCCGACGTAGACCATGCCGTCCCATACCGCAACACCGCGATTCACTTCGTCGCAGCAGGTATAGCGGTTCACCTGGCCGTCACTTTCAGGATTGAATGCCCAGATTTCCTCACCGGTGACGGCATTGAGCGCATAGACACGCCCGGTGGTGCCGGAGGTATAGAGCACGCCGTCCATGACGATGGGGTTGGCTTCCATGCCGCGGTGGGTGTCGGTGCGGTATTCCCAGGCAAAGCCCAATTCCCTGATGTTGTCCTGGTTGACCTGGTCGAGCGGGCTGAAATGGCTTTTGCCGAAATCGCGGCCTTCAGTGAGCCACTGGCCGGGTTCTGCACCAATATTGAGCAGGCGCTCCCGATTGATGGCCGCAAAGGAGCCGGGTATAAAGGTTGCCGGTGCCTCTGCGACAGCTTGAGCAGGTGGATTTACCGTGGTGCCGGAGCCCCCGCCGCACCCTGGCAGCAAGCCGGCAACGATGAGAAGTACAGGGAGCATAGCCGCTCTTCTGGCGGTTCGAGTGAAGTTCAACATGGTATCCCCAGTCAGGCAGGAAAATCGTTGTTGGTGTTGTTGTTGATGCTGGTATTCGGGTTGCCGGCAATTTAATCAATTTCGCTGCTCTGTGGCAAAGCCTGATGTTGGTGCATCGCAAAATGACAGATTACCCTCTGACAAAACAGGCGTCTGCTCATCGTTTATTCATGCGTGCCGCCAGCGCCAAATTACAATAAATAATGACTGGCAAGTCACCGTTTTTCCTGTTTTTTTTCGGCCTGACGAAAAAGACTTCGAATAACGAAATTTTACTTCCAATCGCTAAGGTTGCTTGCTATGGTCACGTCTCCGGGAGCTATTTCAGCTTCCGGTTTCTATTCAGCTGAACAAAAAACAATAGGGGGTTTTCAATGCAGCGTAAGCAACACCTGCGTAAGAAAAATCTAGCCCTGGTCGTTTCTGCAGTCTCCACGATGCTGGCCGGGGGCACAAGCTCCAACGTCTTTGCACAAGACACCCTGGAGGAAATCACAGTAACCGGTTCACGTATCGTACGACGTGACCTCGACGCACCAAGTCCTATCATTACAGTAGGTAGTGAAAATCTCGAAAACTCGGCCACCACTTCCGTGGAATCTGTACTAAATCAGATGCCGCAGTTTGTGCCTGGCGGAACACAATTCTCAAATAGTATTCAGGGTGGTGCCACAAGCTCACCTGGTGCCGCAACACTAAACCTCAGGGGCATGGGCTCCAACCGTAACCTGGTACTGGTAAATGGTAAGCGTGCACAGCCCGCGAATGCGTCACTCGTGGTTGACATCAACACTATACCAGCGTCTGCCATCCAAAACGTAGAAGTCATTACAGGCGGCGCCTCTGCTGTCTATGGTCCTGACGCGATGGCTGGTGTTGTTAACTTCATTTTGAAGACGGATTTTGAAGGCCTGGAATTCGATTACCAGATGGGTGAAACAGCCGAAGGTGACGGTGGTGAAGAAAAGTTCAGTATGTTGATGGGCGTGAACTCTGGCGATGGCCGCGGTAACATCATGCTTGGCATCGACTGGACAAAGCGTGATCCTGTTTTCCAAGTAGACAGATCATTCTACCGCAACGGGTGGGCTGACACTGGCAACCCAAGTGGTAACTTTATCGTCGCCCCTGCCTTTGCCGGCAACGGCAACAGGAATCCGGCCTCGCAGGCAGCCATTGATGCGCTGTTTCCTCAGGTAGCTCCTGGCAAAATCGGCAGGTCTACTGACATATACTTCAACGCTGACGGTTCGCCTTTCATCGTGGCTGGTGGTCTTGGGTACAATGGTCCGATCAATGCGTATGACAACTGCTCCGACTACTGCGGTATCAAAATTCTAGACAATGGAAATTTGGACCAGAATGGTCGCCAGCTAGACTTCTTCCTGTCATCACCGCTGGAAAGACACTCGCTCTTTGTTCGCGGCAACTATGACATCACAGACAGTATCAATGCTTTCGCTCAGGTAAATTATACAAGGATCGACGTCGATCAGACCGGTGCCGTACCACCGGCTATCACTGTCTGGCAGGCGCCTGAAGTGCCCAGAGATGGTCGTGCGCTTCCTAGTGTACTCGAGGGCCTTTTGGATTCTCGTGCTAATCCGGATGCTCCATGGCCACTTTTCCAAGTGCTGTCTTACAACGGTAACATTCGTACCGAAAATAAGAATGACGTCTGGCAGTTTATGCTGGGATTGGAAGGGGAGCTGAGGGATGGCGACTGGACCTGGGAGGCCTACGGCTCTCGCGGTGACACGTATATCGAGGCGGTAAACAACAGACTACCCTCACTGCAGCGTTACCAGAACCTGGTCTATGCGCCTAATTTTGGTCAAGTAAAAGGATATAGCCCCGGAGTTGTTGCTGGTATTGGACCAGGCAGTGGCTATAATCTGACCTGTACCTCCGGTCTACCAGTGTTCCAAAAATTCCAAGTCTCTGAAGACTGCCTTGACAGTATTGATACCAGGCTGGTTAACCGAAACACACTCACACAGGAAATTCTGGAAGCGAACCTCCAGGGTGGACTCGGTGACTGGTTCGAACTGCCGGCCGGTGAAATACGTTTCGCTGTCGGTGCCTCATATCGTGGCAACTCCTATAGCTTTAATCCCGGTAACCCGGTCAATATGCTCCAGGAGAACCCCATCGGCCTTTTCGCGTCTAACGCTACCGGCGGTAAGATCAATGTTCGTGAATATTACGGCGAGGCTCTGGTACCGGTCCTTGATAATCTGAATCTTGAGCTAGGTTATCGCTACTCAGACTTCAGCACAGCTGGTGGTCAGGACACCTACAAGGCAATGTTCACCTGGAATGCGACTGACCAGATAACCTTCCGTGGCGGTTATCAGTTTGCAACTCGTGCGCCGAATATTGCAGAGCTGTTCGCCGCACCTACGCAGAGGGTGGTTGGCCATCCCGACCAGGACAACTGTTCGGCTACAACCCTAGCTGCCCACGGAAATGTGCCATCCAACCCGAATAGGGCCAAGGTAATTGACCTCTGTCGTGCCATTATCGGTAACAATACCTCGCTCTTTGACACTCAGACCTATTCTGTACTTGGAATTAGTGGGCCTGAGGGCTTCCACAGGCAGAACCCTCCGTTCTTCCCGCTGGAAATAGCCATCGAGCAGGGCAATCCGAATGTGGCACCTGAGCAAGGTGAGACCTATACAATTGGAGCAGTAATCACTGATCCGTTTGGAATGGATGGTCTCAGTATTACTCTTGACTACTATGATATTGCGTTGACTGATGCGATCTCACCTGTTTCGGTACAGATTGTTTACAACAACTGCTTTAACTGGAATGGCGCCACCAACCCGAACTACGATGTAAACAATCCTTCATGCCAGAGGATTCGTCGCAATGACGTTACGGGTGACCGTGCTCAGGTAGATACGCCATTCGATAATCTGGGAACTCTAGAAACTCAGGGTGTCGACCTCAATATCAACTACTCCATGGATGTTGGCCCGGGTACCCTGGGTATTAACAGCAACATGAACTTCCTGGATAGCTTTCAATACCAGCCGGCCCCTGGCGACCCGATCATCGATGCTACGGGGACCCTGGACCAAGGCGGTATGTTTGAGTTCCAGCATCTGACACGTTTTTCCTATTTCTGGAATGACTTCAACGTTGGGTTGAGCTGGCGTTATCTGGACAGTGCGGAATCTGCAGCAAAAGCGCAGAGTCCTAGCACTACTATCCTCGGACCTGGCTCATATCAGACATTTGCCCTGAATGGCGGCTGGAACATCAGCGATAAATATACGCTGAGATTTGGTGTGGACAACCTCTTCGATGAGGATCCTGAGCTCACCAATTCAAACCCAGCCGGTGGTGACACCAACTCCGACCAGACCGTTCCAAATCTGTACGATTTGTTGGGTCGTCGTTATTACGTTGGCTTTAAGGCCAGCTTCTGATAACGAAGTTAATAAAAAACCCCGCTAATGGCGGGGTTTTTTTTTGTTCAAAAAAAATCAGATTGCGAATTATTTAAGATGAAGCTCATGCATGCCACCTATATCTCCTCTGGCATAGACATTGAATGGCAGACACCACCTTTCTTCACTTGAGAGATTTACTGCCACCGAATGCATGGTGACGGATGGGAATAGACAGATCTGATATATTTTTGGTTTTATAGAAAAATTTTTGCAGTTGAAAATATTTTGGGAGTCCGTCTCCAAATCGAGAGATGGCGGAAATGGTACCAAGCTCAAAACATCCCGGTAGAAGTACAGATCGCCAGATTTATCAGGAGCCTTAAGGTACAGTACGCCAGATATTAAAGAATTATTGTGATTATGAAGTGGGCACTGATCTCCGGGGCGATTGATATTAATCCACGAGTTTGTGATATAGAACTCTATCCTCTTGTTTATGCAGAGGGTGCCTTTTGCATAGGTGTTAACTTCCCGAGTAATAATCTCACGGATGTATGCAAATTCAGATTTGTCTAGGATGTGCTTGTCGGTTGAGGTCAGAAAAGAGTGTGTCCCACCGGTTGGAAGTCTGTTCGTAAATTCCAGTGAAGAAATGTCCGGTATGTCGAAGGTTTCCAATACCCGAGTATAGACGGGCGATGAAAACAGTGGGTATACCACGGGTTGATTGGAGTTGGGGGCCTGCATGTTTTTGAATAATTAAAAAATTTGCCTACGCTAGTATAAGCGAAATGTTTTTAATCCAGTATGTATTTTACTTCACGGTTGCGGATGAACTGCGACAGGATCCATTTTTCACCCGAGGTCGGTGGGGTGCCGGAATGGCGAGTCCTAATGTCAGATGACCCATCGGGCAGGGAGTTCGTGAAGAAAATACCGTCTCCGGTTTTTCCCTTGAAGCTGAGATTCAACTCCGTAAATAGTGTATCGCCACCTTCGTATTCCTCGTTCAGATATATCAGGAACGTGATTATGCGCTGCCCGTTTGTAGCAATCTCCTGGTCGTAATTTCGCATTTTGGGGTCGACGAAGTCGAAGTGCGGTGAAATTTCCTCACCAGGCTGGTAATTAAGTATGGCCGTACCCTCGAACTGCACCATTGGGACATTGCACGCGGAACTCATCTTCTGCTGTATCAGGAAGTGCAGTAATTCGTTTTCCACGAGGTTGAATTCGGCTATCGAGTTTGTTCGCGTTTCCGAGGCGTAGTTGCGCCGCTTGGCGGCATCGTAGACCAGGGCCCGCTTCAGCCTCTGCGCAGACAGCCGGACCAGCCAGCGGCAGATTTCTTCAGACAGCAGGTGTTCAAAGGTCTTGATCAGCGGCTCCTCGTTCAGGACCTTGCCTTCCACGGGGGCCAGCCAGTCTTCCGGGCGTATGCTTTCCCGCAGCTGCATCCAATGCAGCTTGTCATTGTTTTCCAGCAGTTCTGGCCTGGTGGCGGTTTCGTCGGTGCCGGAGAGCAGCACCAGTTGTTCCCGTGCGGATCGCGAGCCAAGCGTGGCAGCATGGGTGAGGGTATTCAGGGCATGACTCCAGTTCTTCTGCTGGAATATGCCCGTGGCCTGGAATACGGCGACCAGGGATACAGCCTCGGCATTGCCGGCCTCGGCCGCTTCAAGGATGAAGCTGGCGCCGTCCCGGGGCAGGTAAGGACAGCGGTCACCCACGAGCATGCGCTTGCCCAGCCGGGTTTTGGCGGCCAGGTCGCCCTGCTGGGTTGCCCGCGCGAGGACATTGACGGCTTCGTCATGGTTGCCGCCGGCATCGTAACGGTCGGCTTCGGCCAGTGCATCTGAAGTAGTCGGGCTGGTCATCGGTAACCTGCTCTCTAAGGGTTGTGACTGCTTTTTGCAAAACCAGATTATTGCATGGATGGAACCCGGGTGCAGGGCAAAGCTTGTCCTGTAATTGCCTTTCCTTTACCCTAGGTTCCCCGATGAAAAGAGCAATCCACCGAGTTTTACCATGTTGAGAGTCCCTTGTTTCCTTGCCCTCATGACGACATCAATACTGGCCAATGCACAGGAGGCGGATGCCTTCCTCGCCTGTGCTGAAATCACCGACAGGGTGGAGCGGGTCATCTGCCTGGAAGAGGCGCTGGAGTCGGCCACGGCCACCCAGGCAGCGGATCCTGCAGTAATGGAAGATACGCCCGAAACCGAAGTCGAGGATTTTGGGACATCCCCTGGCGCAGTAACCGAAACGGCCAACGTGGTGGAAAGAGGGGCTGAGGAAAGACGCTCGTTTTTCCGCTTGCCAAGGCTGCCCAGCCTGTTTGGCGGCGGTGATGATGCTCCTGAATCCGATGCCATGGACGCCGAACCGGTCGACGAAAATGCCCTGGAGAGTTTTGGCAGGGAAGCACGGGTCGTCGTCAATATGGACGGCCAGGACGAGCTGCAGGACGTGATTACCGAATTGCTAGAAGCCAATCCCAATATGTGGCTCATACGCCTGGCCAGCGGCCAGGTCTGGCGCCAGACGCATTCGAAACGCCTGAATCTGAGGGAGGGGGATGCCGTGCGTATTTACCCTTCCCGCTGGGGTGAAAACTACCGTCTCCAGACGCCAAGACTGTCAGGCTTTATCCAGGTACTTCGCGTCGAATAAAAGCTTCCATTGTCACCGAATGCGCTCCAAGCGCTCAAAACATTACTTATCCCTGGCTCGTGAATTCTTGCGCCTTTATTCAAAGCTGAAGATGTCCTCGCTCTCTGCCGGCCGCTGCATATCCTGCTCGAAGTAGGTTTTCCAAAGATGGTCCCAGGGTCGCCCGTACATATCGGGAATTTCGTACTCGATCACGTCCCCCGGGTTAACCGGCGTAGCCACGCCGTCGATCGGGAAAATGGTCTGGATGCATTCTATGAATGTATAGGGTGTGGCATCGGCATCGTCGAATTCGTTCTGCTTCTCGTAATTACGCACGATGCGCACAGGTTCGACCAGCGCTTCCGGATCGTAAAAGATCGACTCATGATTGAGCCCGATGAAGTTGCCGTCGGCGTCACGATTCGGTGAGTAGATTTCGATAGTCTGCAACAGGTTGGAATGATCGGGTGCCGCATGCACTTTCCAGCCCTGGATGTTCGAGGTCCAGGTGATCAGGACATCGTTATCCCAGAAACCGATTGTTTCCCCATACCAGCGCGGAACGTCCGCGCCCAGCCTTGGCACCAGGCCGTCCATGTTGAACTCACGCCCGATGTGGATGTTGGTGATGAAATTGCGTGCCACGCCGGCCAGGATCTGCACCATGTTCGGCGTGACCATGATGTAGTGTTCCCAGACAGCAGCTTCGTGCCAGCGGCGCATGAATCCCTCAGGCCAGCAGTACTGTGAAGGCCACTGGGCCGCATTGGTATTGGCGTGGTGGTAGGCTTCCTGCACAAACCGGGTCTGGTATTCAGGAGTCAGCAGGGACAGGATGGTGGGAATCTGGTTATGCCGCATCCGGTACCAGTAATAGTTGTTCGGTGTGCGTCCGGGATGGGCATAGATGCCGTTCATCTCGGCGGGGACGGTGGCATAGGTATGTTCGGTTGGGCCGCCCCGCGCCTTTGTTTCCGCCATCAGGGCATCGTAATGAGCCTGGGCGGTCTTGTACGGGTAGGGGCTGACAATGGCTTCCCTGGGATAGTCCCGGTCGCAGTAGCCCCATGCCGCAGTAGCAGGCGGGTTGTCGCCAATCAGCGGCCGCCGGTTGCCGCCCCAGATGTCTTCCAGGGCACCTGAAGTGTTGCAGCGGAAGTAGCGGGGGTCCATCCACAGGTCACGGTCGGCATAGAAATCATCGGAAGTGAACAGGTCGCGTTCCAGAGGCTCGATGCCAGGGGGAGTTTCACCGGGCTCGGCGCCGCCTGTGAATTCACGCGGACGTTCATTGAAATTACCCACGGCTCCCATTACTCGCATGGTGGCACCGGTGAACGGGTATTCATTGATGTCAGCCGCCAACGGGGCGCCTCGCCCGACACTGGTGAAATCCATCTGGGCAGTCTGTTGTGCGGTGGCCTGGCCGGCCAATACTGTCGACACTGTAACCAGAAGTTTCCATCCTTTCATCCCGATGCCCCCTGCCTGTGTTGTTGTTATTTTAATCGGCAGCTGTCACGCGTCCGATTTCCTCGCCGTCCGGGGTGCGCAGGGCTGTGACATAGCCGCCGTCCTCGCCATTGCGCATGGGTGCGATTCGAATGGTTACCATGTCGCCCACGGTGAACATATCCGGCATGAGGCCCTGGCGACGCATGTTGTTGCGGCTGTGGCCTTCAAACTCGATGTCGCGGGTGCCCCTTGCCTCATCAGTGACTTCCAGGACCAGCCGCATATGTGGATTGGCAAAACGGACTTCCTGAACCTTGCCGGATACCAGCACAGTGTTCATGAAGTCGAATTGCGCAGCAGAATGATGGGCACTGGCTGCAGCACTCAACAGCAGTGCGGTGAACATGAAAACGAAGTGTTTGATAGTAGATTTCACGGTAATTCCTCTTTCGGTAATTCGGGTAGTTGGACAAATTTATTCCTGGACCATTTCGAGGTCTGCGGCCTCGTACAATTCTTCCATTTCATCCAGCCAGAGCGGTTCCGTGCATTCGTATGTCAGGACATGGTAATCCGACATTGCCTGCCAGCGCTTGGTGGTGACAAAGGGCTCTTCCAGCCAGAGCGGATCGGTCATGATCATATCGGCAGCCAGGACGCGAGTGCCATCCGGCAGCGGGGTATCGAAATAATATTCCTCACGGATGGTGGCCTGGTTGCTGTGTGGATAACGGGAATCTACCTGTGTCTTCAGGCGTGTGGTCTCCACGACCAGGCGATCGCCTTCCCAGTGAGCGGTCGAGTAGCCGTTGCGTTCCGGGAAGAACTCCTCGGGTTCACCGGCTTCATCACCGATATATATGCGGCGGATTTCGTTATGGGCCTCATAGATGACAAAGAGCTGCTCCGGGCGCTGGATGATCTCCATGGGATAGCCGCCTGATCCGAGCATGGAACTCGGCATGCCGCCGCCGACACATGAGTTGCCTGCACCGTGGTTGGTGCCTTCGGTCACTGAAATGAAATCCTGGCGAGCCTTTTCTGCATCGGTTGTGAGTTTTAGCTGGCCTGATGGTGCCGAGAATGCGCCGGCGCCGCCATTACCGCGGTAGGTGGTCCATGCCCCGGTAAAATCCGGCCGCTCCGCCGCCTGGACGGCAACGGGTGCCAGTACCAGTGTGGATAGTGCCGCCATGAACGCGGTGCATTTTAAAAAGGAATTCGACAAGGATACAAATACTGGCATTACGTCCCCCCTGGTATTTTGGTAATTGTTTAAATGCCGGCAGTCATTATAGACAGATGGAACTTGTTAACTGCAGGGCCTGTAGTGAAAATATTAAGGAAATTTATTGGGTTGGAACAGAAAGAAAAACTCCCCTGGCAGGGGTTGCCTGCGAGGGGAGTTAAAAGCTTTTAACCTTGGAGACGGGTTATCAGCTTGGGAACTATTTGCGACCCTTATGAACCCTTGGGCCAGACGAAGTCCGGACGCAGGCCTTCACATACCGGGCGGCCGTCGCTCGGTTGCGGGGCGCCAGAAGCCGGATCGTAGAACGCATGGTAAGAGGCAGCCGGGAAGTCAGCCGGATACCCCATCAGGTTCGGGACAACCACTCGTATCCTGTGCTGCTTGTCATCCAGCATGATTGGAGTGCCGCATTCAGCGCATACACAAAGTTCCAGCGGACCATTCGGATTCTGGTCATTGAAGGGCATGCGATTCAGGCCACCTTCGTTATCCACTTGCAGGTCGCCGTGGTTGAAGAAGACCACGTGGGTGGTGTCCTGGCCGGTCACTCTCTTGCAGACAGAGCAATGGCAGGTGTGGTTGTCGATCGGATCGCTATTGGATTGGGTGTGGACGTGATCGCACCCGCCGGCATATTTAGACATGGTAAATCCCCTAAAACAGATGGTTATTGTTTTGTTGCCGCAAAAGTATAAAAACGCGCGGGCAACGGACACAACTGTTTTTCTGTGATTATTTTTTGCAAGGGAGCAGGGATCACTGTTTGGGGATTATAAACCGGGAGAAATTGCGTTAATAACCACAAAGTTACGGATGTGTCACTGTACAGGGGTTGTAACAAATTATTTTTCGGCTATTTGCCGCCCGGCAAGCCGTTTGCCGGGAAATGCCGGGTTGGCATTGCGGCTGGACGCCCGGGACGGCTGTGTTTATGCTTGGCGCTCCTGAATTCCAGCCAGAGGTTATAGCTCAATGAAATCAATATTTCGTCCTTGCCGGGTTGTCCTGCTACTCTTGGGAGCGATGTTTCTGTCGCCATCACTGTTGGCCGCCGAGCCCGAATACGTCTCCATCGAAATGGAAATCGATATCAACAAGCCGGCCGCCGAAGTCTGGGCGGCAGTAGGGGACTATTGCGACATCGCCGAGTGGGGCGGACTGGCGTGCAAGATCACGGCTGGCAATGGCGGCATGGGCACAGTGCGTGAGCTGACTGCCGGACCGCGCACCATCATCGAGATTCTGGTTGCACAGACCGACCTGTCCTACGGCTACACGCAGCCGGTACAGGAAGGCCAGTTCTACAACCTGTACCATGGTTTCATGGAAGCCAAACCGGTGACTACGAGTACTTCCAAGATGCTTTATACGCTTGTGTATGATGTCTCCAACCTGGAAGACCAGGCTGCCAAGGACGCCGACCTGGCAAGACGGCGCGGTATGTTCGAGAACATGCTGGATAACATGAAAAATATCGCGGAAGGCAATTAACATTCACCAAACCTGCAGCCCGGAGTTACTGAAACCATTCCGGGCCGCCCCGGGCTGGAACCAGCCGGATATAAAGAGCTGGCATCTCTATACTTCCGGTCAATTGCCAGTAAACAACATACCGATTTCAAGGGGGAAATCATGATTCGCATGCGTTCTACTGCACTCCTGCTGCTTTTGGCCACACTGGTGTCCTGCGGCCAATCTGACAACGGCGGCAACCAGGCAGGTGCTGCTTCATCCCTGCCACAGGCTGCCGCCACTGCCGGTGGCAGCTCCTCGAACATCCAAGCCGCCAATGTGACCGAAGAGCGGCTGTTGAATGCCGAAGACGAACCAGGGCAGTGGATGATGGTTGGCGGTACCTACGACGAGCGGCATTACAGTCCTCTCGATGAAATCAATCGTGACAATGTCGAGAACTTGCAGCTGACCTGGTATGCCGACTACGCAGTCAACCTGTCACAGCAAGGCACACCGCTGTATATCGATGGTGTGATTTATGTTTCCACTGCCTGGAGCATGGTGAATGCGTTTGACGCTGCGACTGGCGAGTTGCTCTGGCATTACGATCCCCAGACCCCCCGTGAGATCGTCACCAAGGTCTGCTGCGGCATCGTCAACCGCGGCATCGCCGCCTATGAGGGCAAGATCTACCTGGGCACCCTGGATGGCTACCTGGTCGCCATCAATGCCGATACCGGTGCAGAGGAGTGGCGCAAGCTGACTATCGATCCGAGCGGCCCGCAAACCATCACCAGCGCCCCGCGCATCGTCAAGGGACAGGTGCTGATCGGTAACTCCGGTGCTGAGAAAAGTGCCCGCGGCTATCTCGGCGCCTATGACGCGCAGACAGGTGAAGACCGGTGGCGCGTCTATACAGTGCCCGGCAACCCGGAACTGGGATTCGAAACACCGCAGATGGAAAGTGCCGCGGCCACGTGGAGCGGCAACTGGTGGGAACTTGGCGGCGGCGGCACCGTGTGGGATGCCATCGTTTACGATGAAGTGAACAACCTGGTCATCTTCGGTACAGGCAACGGTACTCCCTGGGACCAGCGTGCCCGCGATCCGGAAGGCGGCGACAACCTGTATATCGCATCCTTGCTGGCCGTCGATGCCGACACCGGCGAATACATCTGGCACTACCAGACCACCCCAGGTGATACATGGGATTATGACGCCATGAGCCCGATGATGCTGGTCGACCTCGAGGTTGACGGTGAAATGCGTCACGTGGTCATGCAGCCGAACAAGAACGGCTTCTTCTATATGCTGGATGCGGCCACCGGTGAGTTGCTGCGTGGATATCCGTTTACCGAGGTGAACTGGGCCACCGGCATCGACATGGTTACCGGCCGTCCCATCGAGGTGCCGGAAGCCCGTTACGACCATGAAAATATCTGGAACCTGGCGCCCGGTGTCCAGGGTGGCCACGGCTGGCATGCCAATGCCTGGAATCCTGAAACCGGCCTGATCTATATCGCCACCCAGCGTGCCTATTTCGCCATGCAGAGCCAGGAGGATTTCACGCCCAACACCGACCCCACGGCGAACAACCTGGCTATCGATATGAGTGCCAACTTCGTCTATTACCGTGACAATCCCGATGCACCCCGTGAATTCGTCGGTTACGTGTCAGCCTGGAATCCCATCACCGGGGAGGAAGTCTGGCGCAGCGAGGAAAACCCGGGACCCACCGGTGGCGTACTCAGCACGGGCGGCGGCCTGGTCTTTTCGGGCGGTGGCAACAACACCAACGAGTTCCGTGCCTACGACACCGTCACCGGTGAAAAACTGTGGTCCTTTGATACCCAGACCGGCATGGTTGCCGCACCCATCACTTTCGAGATGGACGGTCGCCAGTATGTGGCTGCGAGCGTAGGTATCAACCAGGCAGGTAATTACTTCGCACCGAACAATTCCCGGTTGCTGGTCTTCGCCTTGTACGGTGGTAACGAGTTGCCGGAACAGCTGACCTACACACCGCGTGAGTTGAATCCGCCGGAGTTGCTGGCCAGTCAGGATGTCATCGATACAGGCGGTGAACTCTACAGCCAGCACTGCTCCGTCTGCCATGGTATCGGCGGCCAGATGCGCGGCGCCAACTTCCCGAACCTGCTGGTTACACCGCTGCTGCACAGCGATGTCGGTTTCAACCAGGTGGTCATTGACGGCATTAGGGCCGACAAGGGCATGGTGTCCTTTGCCAACCGCATCGACGCCGAGGGCAGCGACGCGATCCGCTGGTTCCTCGTGGCCCAGGCCATCGAGGCACTAAACGCCACCCCGCTGGCGCCACCGGAAGACGTGGATACACCGGACGATCTCCATACCGACGAGGAATAACCCGCTGGCCAGGACTCGCCACCGTTGCCCCTGACAGGCAGCGGTGGCTTGCGTTTGCCTGCATACTAGGGTCTTGATCAGGCGCAAGTTCGCCGGTTTGCTCCGAGGGTAGAATGCTCCCGAATACAGCGGTAATGCCGAGGCTTGCTGTGGACAAAGCCCTTGTTCTACCTCAGAATTTCACCCTCCGGGTATACTTCCACAATATTTGGGCTTTTCAACCCTAGAATTGGGCCCAAACAGGTAAATACAGCGACAAGTTCCAGAAACCGGTTTAAACAGCATGTTCAAAAGTGTCAGAAAAATCATGATTCCCGCTCTTTCCAGAGGAGCCGGTGCTTGCGTGGCAGCCGGTGCGTATGCGCTGGTCGCTGCAACCTCATCACAAGTGCTGGCCGCCGACGAATGGGAAGTTATCGAGAACTACTGCTACCAGTGTCACAACGACGAGGACTGGGCTGGCAGTGTCGCCTTCAACCTCCTGTCGCAGGACGAGGTTCCCCACGAGGCCGAAGTCTTTGAGGAAGCTATTCGCCGCCTGAATGGCGGGCATATGCCGCCGCCGGGTGCCGAACGTCCCCCTGAACGCGAACTCAAGGCGCTGGTCTTATGGCTGGAAAACACCATCGATGCCGCGGCAGGTACGCCGCCCGCTGGCAATGTGCCGCTCAGGCGCCTGAACCGGCGCGAGTATGAAAATGCCATCCGCGACCTGCTGGCACTGGAGGTCGATGCCTCCGCACTGTTGCCCGAAGATGATATGGAGGGTGGTTTTGACAACAATGCGGCTGCACTACAGGTGTCTCCGGCATTCATCGACCAGTACCTCAACGCGGCGAGAACCATCGCCCATAGCGCCATTGGTTCCACCCGCCCGATTCCTGTCCTGGAAACCTTCGGCAGTGTAGCTGACATGATCATATCCCTGCCGGCCAGGGGGACTCCGGGCACCGGTGTGCAGCAATCACACCAGGCAGGCATGCCATTCGGTACACGGGGCGGCATGAGTGTGCGATACAACTTCATGGCGGATGGCGTCTACGAACTCAATATCGGCGATCTTGCCCTGGGCCGCGAAGTGCCCAACATGGAATTCAAAAACACCGTGATCGCACTGCTCGACGGAAAGGAGATTTTCCGCACCGAGCTGGGAGGCGATGAGGATCACGAGGCCATCGATCAGGAACAGGCCGATGCGGTATCGCGCATCAATGCCCGGCTGAAAAACATCCGGTTCAATGCTACCGCCGGACAGCATATTGTCTCGGTGACATTCCTGCACCGCAGCTTTGCGGAAAGTGATGAGCGTTCTCCCGATACGGCGCTAGAAGGCGGGCAGAGCAGGATACATAAAGTGCATGCCTTGCAGGTACGCGGTCCGCTGGAAGTCACCGGTATGAGTGAGTCCGAATCGCGCAAACGCATCTTCGTCTGCTACCCCCGGGAAACTGCAGAAGAAGAGGCATGTGCCGAGGAAATCATTACGAACCTGGCGGAGCGTGCATTCCGCCGGCCGCTGAATGATGAGGATCTCACCAGTCTGACCGCCTTTTTCACCCGCAGCCGCCAGAGCAATGACTTTGAAGCCAGCATCAAGGAGGCGGTAAGCGCCATCCTGGTCAGTCCCCATTTCATTTACCGTGCCGAAGGCGGGCCCGAGCAGGGCAAAAGCCTGATGCTGACCGATCTCGAACTGGCGTCGCGCCTGTCATTTTTCCTGTGGAGCAGTTTGCCGGACGAGGAACTGCTGACATTGGCCAACAACAACGAACTGGGCAAACCCGATGTGCTCAGGGCGCAGATCTCCCGCATGTTGGCAGATGACAGGGCGAGGACCCTTGTCGATGATTTCGCCTTCCAGTGGCTGAACCTTGCCAAACTGGATGAGATAAACCCGAACGGCTTTATGTTCCGTTATGCCAGCCGTTTCCTGGATCCGCGCCCAATGTTCAGGGAGGAACTGAGCCTGTTCATCGACAGCGTGCTGCGCAGCGACCAATCCGTGGTGCGGCTGCTGGATGCGGATTACACCTACCTGAACGAAAGGCTGGCGATGCATTACGGCATCGATGACGTGAAGGGCAGCAATTTCCGCAAGGTGGCATTGGCAGATGAGTACCGTCATGGCCTGCTGGGCAAGGGCGCCATCCTAATGCTGACCGCCAACCCGAACAGGACTTCTCCGGTGCTTCGCGGAGCCTGGATCCTGGAAAGGCTGCTGGCTTCGCCGCCACCGCCGCCGCCACCGAATGTGGAAACCGATTTGTCCCAGAAACCTGGAAATGCACCGGAAACGGTACGTGCTAGATTAGAGCAGCACCGCGCCAATCCCACGTGCTACAACTGCCATGGGGTCCTTGATCCGCTGGGCTTTGCGCTCGAGAATTTCAATACCGTGGGCCAGTTCCAGGCAGTCGACCGTGAAACAATGAGCGTGATCGATGCATCCGGTGTGTTGCCCGATGGCACGCAGATAAAGCGCCCGGAAGACCTCAAGACAGCACTGGTTGACCGTTCTGAGCTGTTTGTCCAGTCACTGACCGAGCACCTGATGACTTTTGCCCTGGGCCGTGTCGTCGATTACCAGGACATGCCGACAGTACGCGGGATCGTTCGCGATGTTGCCAAAGACGACAACCGGTTCGAAGCCATCGTATACAATATCGTCAGCAGCGATGCTTTCCGCATGCGCTCTGGCATGTTCAGCGTCAGCGAGAGTGCCGGGCCGCAGCAGGCATCGCTTTAAAGTTAAGCTTGAGTAAGAATTTGATTCATTGACCCAACGGGGTGCCAGACCATGTTTATCAGCAAGAAACATCTTTCACGCAGAACACTGTTGAAAGGAGCGGGTGCGTCCATTGCCCTGCCGATGCTGGATGCGATGACGCCGGCCCTGGCGCAGGCGGAAACCGGATATCCACGCCTGGGCTTCATCTATTTTCCCCATGGTGCAGTGATTCATGAATGGCCGCCGAAGCAGACGGGTACCACTTTCGAGTACTCCAGGATCCTGAAGCCCCTGGAATCCCTCAATGAATACGTCACCGTGGTCTCGGGCCTGCGTAACAAGGCCGCTGAAAACGGCCCGGCCCCTCACTCCATTACCGAAGAAACCTGGCTGTCCTGCGTGGCACCGGGTGACCGAGATCGCAGTCCCGAAGGCATCAAGGGTATGACCGCCGACCAGATCGCCGCCAGGATCATCGGTGAGACCACCCCCCTGCCGTCGCTTGAGCTCTGTGGTGAACCCGGCGGCGCCATCAACTATCGCACACCGCAGCAGCCGCTGCCGCTGGAAGGCAACCCGCGCAAGGTTTTCTATACCATGTTTGGCCAGGGTGATACCTACGATGAACGCATCCAGATCCTGCAGCAGTCAGAAAGCCTGCTCGACTACGTGCGCGAAGCCACAGCCAGTCTCAATCGCAAGCTGACGCCCGCTGATCGTGTTCGTGTGGATGAGTACCTGTCGTCCGTGCGCGAAGTGGAAACTCGAATCCAGAAACTGGAAGAGGGCGCCCGAGAACTTACCGGCC
>JALRBG010000323.1 GCA_023257855.1 Pseudomonadales bacterium
TGGTGGCGTCCTTGTTGCGCAGCAGCGATTTGGGCGTGAAGATGACCAAAGGCTTGCGCAAGTCACGCACCATCTGGCGACGCAGCACATGGAAGATCTGGCTGGCCGTGGTGGTCTGGACCAGTTGCATGTTGGTGTCAGCCTCGAGCTGCATGAAGCGCTCGACACGCGCCGAGCTGTGCTCGGGGCCCTGGCCTTCGTAGCCGTGCGGCAGCATCAGGGTGATGCCGTTGACGCGGCCCCATTTCACTTCGCCAGAGGCGATGAATTGGTCGATCACCACCTGGGCGCCGTTGGCGAAATCGCCGAATTGAGCCTCCCAGATCACCAGGGCATCAGGGCGCGTACTGGCATAACCGAATTCAAACGCCAGCACCGCCTCTTCGGAAAGCAGGGAGTCGAAGATGACGAATTTGCGCTGCGACTCGGATATATGGCTCAGGGGGACATAGCTTCTGCCGGTCACCTGGTCGCGCATCAGTGCATGACGATGTGAGAACGTACCGCGGCAGACGTCCTGGCCCGTGATGCGCACCTTGTAATTGTTCGCCACGAGGCTGGCATAGGCCAGGCACTCGGCAAAGCCCCAGTCGATGGCCTGCTCGCCTTGCGCCATGCGGGTGCGGTCTTCCATCAGTTTTTGCACCTGGCGGTTGGGCTTGAAATCCTCGGGCAAGGTCACGAGGCGCTGTGCCAGTGCCTTCAGGTGCGTGATGTGTATATTGGTTTCACAGGGCATGTCCCAGGAGTGCCCGATATAGGGGCGCCAGTCGACGAACAAAGCTGTGTTGGGCACGTTCACCAGCGATTTCACCACGTGGGTGCCCTCGTCCAGCGACTTGCGGTAATTGGCATTGATCTCCTCGACTTTCTCTTCGGTGATCAATCCCTCGTCAATGAGCTTCTTCGCGTATATAGCTCGTGTAGTCGGCAGTGAACGGATCTTCTGGTACATCAACGGCTGCGTCGTGCTGGGCTCGTCGGTTTCGTTATGGCCGCGGCGGCGGTAACACACCAGGTCGACCACCACATCCTTGTGGAACTTGTTGCGATAGTCCAGGGCAAGCCGGGTGACGAACAATACCGCTTCTGGATCATCGCCGTTCACATGAAAGATCGGCGCCTGCACCATTTTCGCGATGTCGGTGCAGTATTCGGTGGAGCGGGCATCGTTCTGGCGTGAAGTGGTGAAGCCGACCTGGTTGTTCAGGATGATATGAACCGTACCGCCCGTCTTGTAGGCACGGGTCTGGGACATCTGGAACGTTTCCATGACCACACCCTGACCGGCGAAAGCGGCGTCGCCATGAATGAGTACTGGCAATACGGTATCTCCGTCCGGGTCTGTTCTGCGGTCCTGGCGCGCTCGCACAGAGCCCTCTACTACCGGATTGACGATCTCCAGGTGCGACGGGTTGAAGGCCAGGCTGCAGTGCACTTCCCCGCCTGGTGTCATGATGTTCGATGAGAATCCAGAATGGTATTTGACGTCGCCTGAAGTCTTGTAGACCTTCTTGCCCTCGAACTCGGCGAACAGTTCTTCGGGGTTCTTGCCCATGATATTGACGAGCACATTGAGCCTGCCGCGGTGGGCCATGCCAATGACGATTTCCTTGGCACCGTCCTCGCCTGCATGCTGCACGATATCATCCAGCGCATGGATCATGCTCTCGCCGCCCTCAAGGCCAAAGCGCTTGGTGCCCGGATACTTGCCGTCGAGGTGTTTCTCCAGGCCTTCTGCCGCGCTCAGGCGCTCCAGGATATGCAGCCGCTGCTCCTTGCTGAAATCCGGTTTGCCGCGGTTCGGTTCGATGTACTGCTGTATCCATTGGCGCTCGGCCATGTTGATGATACCCATGTATTCATAACCAATGGATGAGCAATAGATATTTTCAAGCACATCGATGATGCTGGACAGGGTGGCACGCGGCTCTTTCATGTACAGCGACTCGGTGAGGAATTCGGTGTCGAGATCCGCCTCGCTCAGGTTGTGGTAGCTGTATTCCAGGTCGGGAACTTCCTCCCGCTTCATCATGCCTAGCGGATCCAGGTTGGCATGCTGGTGGCCGCGCACGCGATAAGCGGCGATAAGCTGTTCGACGCTGACCTGTTTGACCTCATGGGTAATACTGCCGGGCTGTGTGCCATTGACGACCTGCACCGCTGTAGTACTGCGCTTCGGCAGGCCGCGAAACTGGTTCAGGATGGCCTCATGGGAGACGTCATGACCATTGCCGCCTTCCACCTGCGGCAATCCGGCAAAATAATTCTGCCACTCGTCAGGTACTGAAGCCGGATCCTGCAGCCAGGATTCGTACAATCCCTCCACGTAGTCGAGATTGCCGCCGGAAATATGGCCCGAGCCGAGCATCAAGTCGCGAAAATTATCCAGCATGATCTCTTTTCCCCTAATGAAACGCTGGTCAGCAGTGATTGCAGTTGCCCGTGATCAGTACGGGTCAGGTGCCCCTTTCCATGAGCATCGAGCGAATGTGGCCGATCGCCCGTGTTGGGTTGAGCCCCTTCGGGCACACGGCAACACAGTTCATGATGCCGCGGCAGCGGAACACGCTGAACGGATCCTCGAGGTCGGCAAGGCGTTCCTCGGTGTGCGTGTCACGACTGTCAGCAAGGAAGCGGTAGGCCTGCAGTAATCCTGCCGGGCCCACGAACTTATCGGGGTTCCACCAGAATGACGGGCAGTTCGTCGAACAGCAGGCGCAAAGAATGCATTCGTAAAGGCCATCCAGCTTGGCACGATCCTCGGGCGACTGCAGGCGCTCGATGGCCGGCACCGGATCGTCGTTTTGCAGGTACGGCTTGATCCGCTCGTACTGCTTGTAGAAGGCAGACATATCGACGACGAGATCTCGTATGACAGGCAGCCCCGGCAAGGGACGCAGTACGAGCTTGTCGTTCTTGACCACTTCAGACAGATGAGTGATACAGGCGAGACCATTGACGCCATTCATGTTCATGCCGTCGGAACCGCAGACGCCTTCTCGACATGAGCGGCGGTACGTGACGCTGTCGTCCTGCTCCTTGATGAGGGCGAGCACGTCAAGAACCATGATGTCCTTGCCGTCAGGAATGGTGACATCGAAATCTTCCATCCGCGGCTTGAGATCTGTCTCCGGGTTATATCTGTATACGCTAACTTTCACGCTATCTTCTCAATGCTGTCACTGGTGACTGGTTACTAGTAGGTTCTGATCTTCGGCTCAAACGTCGGCACCGTTTTCGGCGTAAAGTTCACCTTGCGCTTGGCCAGGGTCTTGCTTTCCGGGAAGTAAATGGAATGACACAGCCAGTTCTCGTCGTCGCGTTCGGTGAAGTCTTCGCGGGCATGGGCGCCGCGGCTTTCGGTACGCCCTTCCGCCGCGATAGCGGTGGCTTCGGCAACCTCGTAGAGGTTCTGCAACTCAAGCGCCTCGATGCGCGCGGTGTTAAAGATGTCGCTCTTGTCTTCCAGGTGCACGTTCTCGATGCGTTCACGCAGGTCCATAAGCTTCTTGATGCCTTCCTGCATGAAATCACCGCGGCGGAACACGCCGAAGTGGTTCTGCATGATGTTTTGCAGTTCCTTGCGCAGGGCCGCAGTCTTTTCACCCGATTTCGAATCGTTGAGTTTGCGCAGCCGGCCCATGGCCGCCTCGATATCGGTCTCGCTCGCCTCCTGCTGTTCTACCCCGCCGCTGAGCATCTTCTCGATGAAGATGCCGGACGCCCGGCCAAAGACCACCAGGTCGAGCAGCGAGTTGCCACCTAAGCGGTTGGCACCGTGCACGGATACGCAGGCTGCCTCGCCGCAGGCGAACAGGCCTTCGATGATGACGTCATCGCCGCCGGCGGTCTGGGTCAGCGCCTGGCCCCAGATATTTGTCGGTATGCCGCCCATCATGTAGTGGCAGGTCGGAATGACCGGAATCGGTTCCTTCACGGGGTCGACATGGGCAAAGGTGCGCGATAGCTCCAGGATGCCCGGCAGCTTTTCATTAAGTACCTTCTCGCCCAGGTGGTCGAGCTTGAGCAGCACGTGGTCTGCTTCGGGCCCCACGCCGCGTCCTTCTAGAATTTCGATGATCATGGAGCGCGCCACCACGTCGCGACCGGCCAGGTCCTTGGCGTTAGGGGCATAACGTTCCATGAAACGCTCGCCGTCCTTGTTCACCAGGTAGCCACCCTCACCGCGGCACCCTTCGGTGACCAGCGTACCGGCACCATAAATGCCTGTAGGATGGAACTGCCACATCTCCATATCCTGCATGGGGAAGCCCGCGCGCATGGCCATGCCGATGCCGTCGCCGGTGTTGATCAGGGCATTGGTGGTCGAGGCGTAAATGCGACCGGCGCCGCCGGTGGCCAACACGGTGGCCTTGGATTTTACGAACACCACTTCGCCGTTTTCTATGCAAATCGCGATCAGTCCCACCACGTGCCCGGCCTGGTTCTTCACCAGGTCCACGGCATACCACTCGTTCAGGAAGTGGGTCTCGTTCTTCAGGTTGGCCTGGTACAGGGTATGCAGCAGGGCATGACCGGTACGGTCTGCCGCTGCACAGGTACGCGCCGCCTGGCCGCCCTTGCCGTATTCCCGACTCTGGCCGCCGAACGGACGCTGGTAAATACGGCCATCAGGATTGCGCGAGAACGGCAAGCCCATGTGTTCCAGTTCGAACACGGCCTGTGGGCCCTCGCTGCACATGTATTCGATCGCGTCCTGGTCACCGATGTAGTCGGAGCCCTTTACGGTGTCATACATGTGCCAACGCCAGTCGTCGTCCGGATCGGTGCTGGCAATGGCACAGGTGATGCCGCCCTGGGCGGACACGGTGTGGGATCGGGTCGGGAAGACCTTGGAAATGACAGCAGTCTTGTAGCCGGACTGGCTCAACTCGAGTGCCGCACGCAGGCCGGACCCGCCGCCGCCGACGATAAGTCCGTCAAAGGTCATGGTTCTAATTTTAGCCAAGGCTTAAACGCTCCATAGGATCATGATGCCCCACAACAGGTAGACCACCAGGACACCGATGCAGATAACGAGAAAGAGAAAGCGGACGAAGGTCGCCTTCTCGCCAAGCATGCGCGTGGTGAGGTAGTCGGTGGCCACGGTCCACATGCCTATCCAGGCATGGGCGCACAGGGCTACCAGGGTGATGAGGCTGAAAATTTTCATGACCGGATCGGCAAACAGGGCGTGCCACTGCAGGTAATCCATGTCAGGTGTATTGATGATGATCGCCGCGTGGCATATTACATATAGCAGGATGACGACCGCGCTGACCCGCTGGACCAGCCAGTCGGACAGGCCGCTGCGGCCGAAAGAAGTCACATTGGTTACCATAACCACACCCCCAGCAGGAGGATGAGGACGGCGCTGACCACGACGACGAGCATGGCGCCGCGCGGGGCGGCCTTCTTGCTTTCTCCGAAACCGAGATCCATCAGCAGGTGCTTGATGCCTGCCACGATGTGGTAGGCCAGTGCTGACAGTACACCCCAAACGATGAAGGTGATCAGGGGTGATGTCAGCGTTTCCTGCAGATTATTGAATCCATCCCGGCTGGACAGGGAGTTGTCCAACATCCACAGCAGGATGCCGATACCCACGAACAGGATGACTCCCGAAATACGGTGGGTGATGGATGTGATGGCTGCCAGGGGCAGCCGAATGGTACTGATATCGAGATTGACCGGTCGCGCGCTTTTCGAGGTTGGTTTCACTGCGTCCTCTTTTACAAATGCCAGAAGAAAATCAATGCTTAGAAGAAATCTATCAATTTACACAAGACCGATAGCCATTTTTAATCAGTCTTTTGTTGCATCGCGAAAACGGGCGGTATTATGCCTCAATTCCTGTTCCCAGTTGAATCCTTTTTCACGATTTTTCTCGAAAATTGCACGATTGAAAATCGGCAAACTTTTCGTTGTATTCTGGTGCCTTATGCGCATGTGCTAGTGCATTTGATCACTTTAAGCCACGGTTCAGGCCCGGCGCGAAAGATGCGCTCTTTCGTGGCGTCCTCAATTGACAATTTTCAGTTCAGCGGATAGTGTTGCCCCTCCGAACAACGCGCAGTTCTCCCTGTCGTACGTCACCGCATCAAAATCATTCCAGAGGAGTCCTTATGGCTGAGAAAAAAGCTCAGTTGTCAGTGGATGGCATCGAAGAAACCATCGAATTACCTGTCTACGAGGGCACCACCGGACCCGATGTCATAGACGTCCGCAGCCTGGTTTCCAAGGGGATCTTCACCTACGATCCCGGCTTCATGTCCACCGCTTCCTGTGATTCAGCCATCACCTATATCGATGGCGGCAAGGGCGTGCTCCTTTACCGTGGCTACCCTATCGAGCAACTTGCGGAAAAATCCGATTTCATGGAGTGCTGCTACCTGCTCCTGAACGGTGAACTGCCGACACCGCAGGAAAAAGAAACTTTCATCAACAATATCAAGCATCACACCATGGTGCATGAGCAGATCCGCAACCTGTTCATCAGCTTCCCCCGTCACGCCCATCCGATGTCCATCATGATCGGAGCCGTGGGAGCCCTGTCCGCCTTCTACCACAACGACCTCAAGATCGAGTCAGTGGAGCAGCGCAAGGTGGTGGCTGAGCGCCTGATTGCCAAGATACCGACCCTGGCGGCCATGACCTACAAGTATTCCATCGGGCAGCCGTTCATGTACCCGCGCAATGACCTCAGTTTTTCCGAGAATTTCCTTTACATGATGTTCGGCACCCCCTGCGAGGAATACGTGCCCAGCCCGACCCTGGCGGACGCCATGGACAAGATTTTCCTGCTGCACGCCGACCACGAGCAGAACGCTTCCACTTCCACGGTGCGCCTGGCAGGCTCCACCGGCGCCAACCCCTATGCCTGTATCTCCAGCGGCATCACCGCCCTGTGGGGACCCGCCCATGGCGGTGCCAACGAAGCAGTACTGAAAATGCTCGAGGAAATCGGCGATGTGAAGAACATTCCGGCATATATCGAGCGCGTGAAGGACAAGAACGACCCCGTCAAGCTGATGGGCTTCGGGCACCGCGTCTACAAGAATTTCGACCCGCGCGCCCACGTGCTGCGCGACGCCGCCAAAAATGTATTGGAAGAACTGGGCCACGACAACGACCCGCTCCTGAATATTGCCAAGGAACTGGAACGGATCGCACTGGAAGACGAATACTTCGTGGAACGCAACCTGTACCCGAACGTAGACTTCTATTCCGGCATCATCCTCAAGGCCATCGGCATCCCGACCAACCTGTTCACCGTGATCTTCGCCACTGGCAGGACTCCCGGCTGGGTCGCCCACTGGCACGAGATGATTTCCAACCCCTTCAAAATCGGCAGGCCGCGCCAGCTTTACACCGGCCCGACCTTCCGCGATTACCCGAAGAAATAAACCCGGCAATAATCGAGACCAAAAAAAAGCAGGCCGAAGCCTGCTTTTTTTTTCGTTTCGTTCGTCTTACTTGACGGCAGTGATCTGCTCAGCCTGGGGACCTTTCTGGCCCTGGCCGATAACGAATTCCACTTTCTGGCCTTCTTTCAGGGTTTTGAAACCGTCACCCTGGATGGCGCTGAAATGGGCAAATACATCCGGGCCGGATTCCTGTGAAATGAAACCATAACCCTTGCTTTCGTTGAACCATTTAACGGTTCCGCTGACTTTCTCTGACATGGAAGAATTCCTGTATCGAAATGTGTTAATAGCGCGAGGGGGTCTACTCGG
>JALRBG010000348.1 GCA_023257855.1 Pseudomonadales bacterium
ATGGAAGGCGGCCTGCCTTACCAGGAATGGCTAAAGCCCATCGTCAAGGAACGCACCGAGAACCTCGCCATCAATGACCCGCATATCCGCTGCATCCCGGACAATTTCCTGCGCGCCTACGGCCTGCCGCACATGCTCAAGTTCGTGCACACCGACGACCTGCTGGTGGTGCTCAATGAAATGAACGCCGGCTACCGGCAGGTGTTTCTCGACGGCCGCGAGTTGCCCGAAGAGCCCACTCCCTCTTTCCAGGGATACTCCTCCGCCACCTGGAACAGCGATACGCTGGTCATCGACACCATCGGCGTGCGCGACGACACCTGGATCGACTGGAACGGCAGCGTGCTGACCGAACACGGCAAGGTGCGCGAGGAAATCACCCGCCTGGATTACGGCCACCTGCGCATCCACGTGACCGTGGACGATCCGGTGGCCTACACTCGGCCCTGGTCTGTCACCCTCCAACAGCGCCTGGTGGTGGACTCGGAACTCATCGACGAGATCTGCCTGGAAAACGAGCGATTCGTCGAACACATGAATTTGCCCTATTGAAGGAGCGCGCCATGAAGAATCTACTGATCACGTTCTGCCTGTTCCTGTCGCTGCCGGTCATGGCACACCATTCCTTCCCGGCGCAATACGACATCAACCAGCCGGTCAACCTGGCGGGCATCGTCACCGAAGTGCAATGGACCAATCCACATATCTTTATCATGATGGATGTCACGGATGAGGATTCCGGCGAGACGGTAAACTGGACGCTGGAGCTGGGCGGCCCGAATGCGCTCCTGCGGCTGGGCTGGAAACGCGATTCGCTGAAGATCGGCGATCACATCACCGTCGACGGCAGCCTAGCACGGGATGGCAGCCCCCTGGTGAACGCGACGTCCATCATCCAGACTGCCACCGGCCGTAAGATGCTGGCGGGTTCGAGCCGCGACCAGACGCCCCAGTAACACCTTCACTCGAAAGCAGAGCGCTGGAAGCGTCGCTAGCGCAGAAATTAAAGCCAGTCTTAACCGCGCCCGATGTAGGGCATATTGCGCGCCATCACCGTCAGAAACTGCACGTTCGTGTCCAGCGACAGACTGTCCATGTAGGCCACCGCCCTGCCCACTTCTGATACTTCCATGGTCGGCTCGCTCTTGATCGTGCCGTCCGCCTGCAATGCACCCTGTGACACGCGCCTGCCGAGTTCGGTTGCCGCGTTGCCGATGTCGATCTGCCCGCAGGCGATGTTGTAAGCACGACCTTCCAGTGACGCCGACTTGGTCAGGCCGGTCACCGCATGCTTGGTGGCCGTGTAGGCGATGGAGTTGGGCCGGGGCCGGTCCGCGGAAATGGAGCCATTGTTGATGATGCGACCACCCATGGGGTCCTGTTCCTTCATCATGCGGAAGGCGTTTTGCAGGCACCAGAATGCCCCGTTGAGATTGGTGTTGACCACGGCCAGCCAGTCATCCTCGGACAGGTCCTCGATTGGTGCGCCGACACCGATGCCGGCATTGTTGAAGAGCAGGTCGAGGCGGCCGTAATGTGCGCCGATTTCCTCGAACAGGTCATCAACGGAATTCTTGTCGTTCACGTCGGTGGGTACACACAGGGCCGTTTCCGCATCATCACCCAGCATGCCGGCGGTTTCCTCCAGTGTGTGCAGGTTCCGCCCCGCCAGGACAAGGTAGTAGCCTGCCTCACCCAGTGACAAGGCGACCGCGCGCCCGATACCGCTGCCGGCGCCGGTGATGAGTGCGATTTTGCCAGACATGGTTCCCCCATCCTTTCACGTTCAATAACGGGAAAGTAAAGCATAAACCAACCAGGTGTGCACCAAGACCGGGCGGGTGTTTTCTTTTCGCAAAGCACGTATATTTGAACCCCTGGGGCTACGCCGATAACAATAACGAGGGGAGTAAGTCTTGCGTCCCAACCGCCTGCGCCAGCTACTGAATGACAACAAACCCAGCCTGGGCATCCGTATCCTGAATCCCTGGCCAGCCGTCACCGAACTGATTGGCCGCTCCGGTGCTTTCGACTACGTGGAGTTCGACGGTGAATACGCTCCCTACGACCTGTTCAGCCTGGAAAACCTCGGCCGCGCCATAGACCTGTTCCCACACCTGAGCGGCATGATGAAAGTGGAGCAGGAACCACGTACCTACCTGGCGATCCGTTCCATCGGCTCGGGCATCCAGAATGTGTTGTTCGCCGACCCGCGCACCAAGGCGGACGTCGAGGAATGCGTGCGCGCCGTGCGCGCCGAGACGCCGGCCACCGGCGGCATTCACGGCGTGGGCATGCGCCGTGACGTGGGTTACCTTTTCGATGTCGGCACACCGGCCTTTGTGCAGGCGCTGGAGGATGCTGTCGTCGCCATCATGATCGAAAAGAAACAGGCCGTGGAAAACCTCGATGAACTGTTATCCGTTCCCGGCGTCGACATGGTGCAGTTCGGCGCGTGGGACTATGCCATGAGTATCGGCAAGCCCGGCCAGCATGAACTTCCCGAAGTACGTGAGACCGAACGCTATATCATCGAGACAGCCCTGGCCAGGGGCATACATCCACGCGTCGAGACCAATTCCCCGGACGATATCGCGCGCTACCTGGACATGGGCGTGAAGCATTTCGCCGCCGGCTCGGAAATCTATTTCATGTACAAGTGGTTCGAGAACCAGGGCATGGATATCCGCAAGCAGATCGGCGCCGACACGATCGACAGCGACCGGGTCATGTCCGGTTACCAGCGGTAAGAAGGCGATAGCAGTGAAAATTGCGGTCATTGGCACGGGCGTCATGGGATCGGCTATCGCCAGGCGCCTGTTGACCTATGATGCGCGAGTCGTCGTGTTCAACCGCACACCAAAAAAGGCGCGCATCCTCGAAGCCGACGGCGCCACGGTTGCACTCTCCGCCGGGGAAGCGGCCATGGACGCAGACTTCGTCATCACGAGCCTGAACAATGCCGACATCGTGGAAGATGTCGTGTTCGGGGAATATGGTATTGCCGAAGCCGGTTCACCCGAAAAGCTGCTCATTGACATGTCGAGCATCGATCCGGCCCGCACAAAAGTCATGGCCGAACGCCTGCGCAGTGAATGTGGCATGGGCTGGGTGGACGCCCCGTTGTCGGGCGGCGCTCCCGCCGCCGCGACGGGTCGCATGACATTGATGCTGGGTGGCAGCGTAGCCGACATCGAGCGCGCCCGGCCGGTACTCGACTTGTTGTCGGGGCACTACACACACCTGGGAGAAAACGGTGCCGGCCAGACGGTGAAGCTGGTCAACCAATTGATCTGTGCCATCGGCTTTCTCGGCGTGGCCGAGGCGGTGCGTCTCGCCGAAGTGCTGGAGGTTGACGCTGCAGCGATCCCCGCAGCACTGGCGGGCGGCCGTGCTGACTCGCGGATACTGCAGGAATTCATGGCAAAAATGGCAAGGCGGGATTATTCACCCACAGGGC
>JALRBG010000080.1 GCA_023257855.1 Pseudomonadales bacterium
CAGACCCGGTACCGCCGGTATAAAAGGACGCGCCCCGGTGGCGATGACGATATTCCGGGTACGTATTTCGTTGCCATTGACGCTGACCGTCCAGGGCGACGTGATGGCTGCCTCACCTTGCAGGCAATCCACACCCAGCCGGGTATAGCGCTCGACCGAGTCGTGGGGCTCGATGGTTTTTACAATTTCACGCACCCTGTCCATGACGGCGGAAAAATTCACCTCCGCCTGCGGGCCCCTGAGACCGAATTCCCGCGCCCTGCCCGAAAGATGCCGCACGCCGGCGCTTCTGATGAGTGCCTTGCTGGGTACACAACCGGTATTGAGACAATCACCGCCCATCCGGTTTTTTTCCACCAGTGTGACTTTTGCCCTGGCCAGTGCCGCGATATAGGCAGTAACAAGTCCTGCCGAGCCCGCGCCGATCACCACCATGTTGGTATCGAACTGTTTTGGGTGCTTGTCACGCCATGGCGCAAGTGTCCTGCGGTTGCGCTGCCAGCGCACCATGCCCTTGGCCAGCCAGGGAAAGATGGCAAGCACCACGATGGCCCGAATGACCCCGATGCCGAACATGTCCGGCAGGGTGGTGGCCAGGCCAAGCTCGGCGCCGACATTCACGTACAGTGCCGTACCGAACAGCATGCCGAGCTGGCTGACAATATAAAAGGCGGCTGTCGAGATCGGTGTCAGCGCCATCAGCACATTGACCAGGAAAAACGGAAACGCCGGAATCAGGCGTAGGGTAAACAGGTAAAACACACCATCACGCTCGATGCCCTCGTTGACCCGCTTCAGGGCATGCCCAAAACGTGCCTGCACCCAGTCACGCAGCAGGATTCTTGCGATGAGAAAGGCCAGCGTCGCACCGATGGTGCTGGCAAAGGACACCAGGACCAGCCCCCAGGCAAACCCGAACACGGCGCCCCCGGCAATGGTCAGGATAGCCGCAGCAGGCAGCGAGAGTGCTGCAATTACTATATATAGTAAGAAGTAAGCCAGGCTGGCCGTGACAAAATTGGCATCCTTGTAGGCCATGATGCTGTCACGCTGGTCCTGGAAAAACGCCAGGTTGAAATAGTCCTGCAACCCGCCAAGGAAAAAGACAATGAGCGATGCCAGAACGACGACCAGCAGCAGGATTTTCTTGGCACTCATGCTTTGTATTTTTCCTTGCTATCTGAACCGGTATTCAACCAGGGAAATGACCGGGATGCCCCGTTAAGATTGACTCGCGCTTTCTATGGTATATTCTGCGCCTCGCGTGGATTATCCTAACCCGGGAGCAGTCCAAAAACATCATATAAATCAGGAGCAAAGGCGTGTCATCGAACCGTTTCAACCGGCAGTTCCCGGCCACACGCATGCGCCGCATGCGGCACGATGAATTCAGCCGGCAACTGATGCGCGAAACCGTGTTGACCCCCGCCGACCTCATATATCCGGTTTTTGTCATTGAGGGTAAGGCGACGCGCGAACCCGTGCCATCCATGCCAGGTGTCGATCGACTGACCGTCGACGAACTGGTGAAGGAGGCGAAGCTGGCGAATGGTCTAGGTATTCCCGCCATGGCCCTGTTCCCGGTACCCGATCCCAAAACCAAGACGGAAAACGGCGCGGAGTCCTGTAACCCTGATGGCCTGGCGCAACGCGCCGTGCGCGCCCTCAAGGATGCCTGCCCGGAGCTGGGTGTCATCACCGATGTCGCGCTGGACCCGTTCACCACCCACGGGCAGGATGGCATCATCGACGCTGCAGGTTACGTACTGAACGACATCACCGTCGACACCCTGGTGAAGCAGGCGCTGTCCCATGCCGACGCCGGGGCTGACGTGGTCGCTCCCTCCGACATGATGGATGGCCGTATCGGCGCCATTCGCACGGCCCTGGAAAACGCGGGCCATATCAATACCCGCATACTCGCCTACTCCGCCAAGTACGCTTCGGCATACTATGGCCCCTTCCGGGATGCAGTGGGCTCTTCCGGGAACCTGGGTGCCTCGACCAAGGAAAACTACCAGATGGATCCGGCCAATTCCGACGAGGCCCTGCATGAAGTTGGCCTGGACCTGGCCGAAGGTGCCGACATGGTCATGGTCAAACCCGCCATGCCCTATCTCGACATCATCCGCCGTGTGAAAGACGAATTCGGTGTACCGACCTTTGCTTACCAGGTCAGCGGTGAGTACGCCATGCTGAGCGCCGCCTTCGAAAAGGGCTGGCTGGACCCGGACAAGATCATCCTGGAATCCCTGGTTGGCATCAAGCGTGCGGGGGCCGACGCCATCCTCACCTATTTCGCCCGTACCGCGGCTGAAAGAATCCGGTAACGCGCGGGTCTTGTAACGGCAGTCGCTGCCTGCAAGCTACATGCTTTGCATGGATATTCAAGGCCGCGCTTGAATACTGGCAATTTGGCCTTATCATTAGGGTCTGTTATCCAGAAACCACCTTATTTCCCAGCCATATCAAGGAACTCAACATGAGCGAGAACCTCTCCCACGTAACCGACGACAGTTTTGAAGAAGAAGTGTTGAATGCCAGCGGTCCCGTCCTGGTCGACTTCTGGGCAGAGTGGTGTGGTCCGTGCAAAATGATTGCTCCCGTCCTTGATGAAGTTGCCCAGGAATACGCCGGCAAGGTGAAAGTGGTCAAGCTGGATGTGGAAGCCAACCCGCAGACCGCGCCGAAATACAACGTCAAGGGTATTCCGACACTGATCCTGTTCAAGAATGGCAACGCTGAAGCCAAGAAGGTCGGCGCACTGTCCAAGTCACAGCTGGCCGCTTTCCTCGACAGCTCCATCTGAACGACATCCCCGCTGCGCTGACCAGACAGCAGGCGTAATCGCATTCACGCAAAGAAAGGCTCCCGGTACTTACCGGGAATCTTTCCTTGGCTAACCAGCTGTCTGCAACGGCGTGTATATCTGCCGAAAAAACAACAATTTTTTTCTGGACACCCCGAAAATGGGGTGCTAGATTACAAGTCTGCTCGTCGTTCCGACCCCTATTCCAAGAGCAGAATTCGCAAGACCCAATTACCAAAACAACAATAATTTAACCCTTTTTAATTTTAATTAACCTTTTAGTACGTTTTAAAACCTTCTGAGCCGGACTCCGTCCGTACGCCCCATAGACTCCCTTATTACTTTGCAAAATAATCCTGCAGCATCCAGAGAAAAGAGCAACGCCTCCCCTGAAACCAAACAGTCTACGCCTCCCATACCCATGAATTTATCCGAATTAAAAACCAAACCCATATCCGAACTTCTCGAAACCGCCCACGAAATGGGCCTGGAAAACGTGTCCAGGACGCGCAAGCAGGACGTCATCTTCCAGATGCTCAAGCGTCATGCGAAGAACGGGGAGGATATTTATGGTGATGGCGTGTTGGAAATCCTGCAGGATGGCTTTGGATTCCTGCGCTCTGCTGACGCTTCCTACCTGGCCGGCCCTGATGACATCTATGTTTCGCCCAGCCAGATCAGGCGTTTCAATCTGAGGACAGGCGACACGATTTCCGGCAAGATTCGTCCGCCCAAGGAAGGGGAACGCTACTTTGCCCTGCTCAAGGTCAACGAAATCAATTTCGACAAGCCGGAAAACGCCAAGCAGAAGATCCTCTTCGAAAACCTTACCCCGCTCTTCCCCGACAAACGCCTCTCCCTCGAAGCCGGCAACGGCAGCACCGAGGACCTGAGTGCACGCGTTATCGACCTGATAGCGCCCATCGGCAAGGGCCAGCGCGGCCTGATCGTGTCTCCCCCGAAAGCCGGCAAGACCCTGATACTCCAGAATATTGCACAATCCATTACGCGTAATTCCCCCGAATGCCGCCTGATCGTCCTGCTGATCGACGAGCGTCCGGAGGAAGTGACCGAGATGAAACGGTCCGTGCGCGGCGAGGTGGTGGCCAGTACATTCGACGAGCCGCCTTCACGCCACGTCCAGGTTGCGGAAATGGTCATCGAGAAAGCCAAGCGACTGGTGGAACACAAGGAAGACGTTGTCATTCTTCTCGACTCCATGACGCGCCTTGCACGCGCCTACAACACCATCATTCCTTCTTCAGGGAAGGTGCTGACCGGTGGTGTGGACGCTCACGCCCTCGAACGCCCGAAGCGCTTCTTCGGCGCCGCGCGCAACATCGAGGAAGGCGGCAGCCTTACCATCATCTCCACCTGTCTCATCGAGACCGGCTCGAAGATGGACGAAGTCATCTACGAGGAGTTCAAGGGCACCGGCAATATGGAACTGCACCTTGACCGCAAGATGGCAGAAAAGCGTGTCTATCCGGCCATTAACGTACGTCGCTCCGGCACCCGCCGCGAAGACCTGCTGATGACCGAGGAAGAACTGCAGCGTGTGTGGATCCTGCGCAAGCTGTTGACCTCGATGGAAGACGTGCCGGCTACCGAGTTCATCCTCGACAAGCTGAAAGACACCAAGACAAACGACGAATTCTTCCAGGCGATGAAACGCAAGTAGCCGCACGCGGCATTGCTTTTATTGCCTTAACGACGCCAGGACCAATCGATGTTCAGGGACTTACGCGACTTCATCGAGACCCTGGAAAAGGCCGGTGAACTGAAACGCATCACCGCGCCTGTCGATCCCAACCTGGAAATCACCGAGATCTGCGACCGCACCCTGAAACGCCAGGGACCTGCCCTGCTGTTTGAAAACCCGGTCGGCTATTCCATTCCCGTGCTTGGCAACCTGTTCGGCACGCCAAAAAGAGTCGCCATGGCCATGGGCCAGGACGATGTTTCCTCCCTGCGCGATGTCGGCAAGCTGCTGGCATTCCTCAAGGAACCCGAACCACCCGCCGGCTGGAAGGACCTGCTCGAAAAAGCACCCAAGTTCAAGAACGCACTGTACCTGACCCCGAAGGAAGTGAAGAACCCGCCATGCCAAGAGGTTGTCATCCGGGGGGAGGATGTCGATCTGGCCTCCCTGCCGATCCAGACCTGCTGGCCGGAAGACGTCGGCCCTCTCGTGACCTGGCCGCTTGTCATCACGAAAGGCCCGAACAAGCAGCGCCAGAACCTCGGCATCTATCGCATGCAATTGCTCGGCAGGAACAAGCTGATCATGCGCTGGCTGGCCCAGCGTGGCGGGGCCCTGGATTTTCGCGAGTGGCAGGAAAAACATCCAGGCCAGCCGTTCCCCGTGTCGGTGGCTATCGGCGCAGATCCTGCCACCATTCTTGGCACCGTGACGCCGGTGCCGGATACGTTGAGCGAATACGGTTTCGCCGGCCTGCTGCGCGGCAGCAAGACCGAAGTGGCAAAATCCCTGACCAACGATTTACAGGTGCCTGCTTCCGCCGAGTTTGTTCTTGAGGGGCATATCGCACCCGATGACATGGCTGACGAAGGCCCCTTTGGCGACCACACCGGCTATTACAATGAAGTGGACCGCTTCCCGGTGTTCACAGTCACCACCATTACCCATCGCAGGGATCCGATCTACCACAGCACCTACACCGGCCGCCCGCCGGATGAACCGGCCATTCTCGGCGTTGCACTCAACGAAGTCTTCGTGCCGATCCTGCAGAAACAGTTTCCCGAGATCGTCGATTTCTACCTGCCGCCGGAAGGCTGCTCTTACCGCATAGCGGTAGTCAGCATGAAGAAGCAGTACGCCGGCCATGCCAAGCGCGTGATGATGGGTGTGTGGTCTTTCCTGCGCCAGTTCATGTACACCAAGTTCATCATCGTCACCGATGAGGATGTTGACGTGCGCAACTGGCAGGATGTCATCTGGGCCATGACCACGCGCATGGACCCGGCGCGCGATTCCGTCATCATCGAGAATACGCCGATCGACTACCTCGACTTTGCTTCGCCGGTATCAGGGCTCGGCTCCAAGATCGGTTTCGACGCCACCAACAAATTCCCGGCAGAGACCACACGCGAATGGGGACGCCCGATCAGCATGTCTGACGAGGTCAAAGCGAAGGTGGATAGGATGTGGGCGGAACTGGGAATTTTTGACTGAACAAGGTACAAGGACAGGATCAGGTTTCTAAATAACCGGTCAAGTACTTTTTCACAACCAGCGTAAAAAGAACGACCAGAAAATCCCAGTTTCCGTTGAATTCCCTTGTACCTTGTACCTGGCGCGGCTTCGCCGCGCTAGTCCGGCATCGGCAGATCGGGCAGGCCCTTGTCCAGCTGGGTGAGGGCTTTTCGATAAAGTGATGCACTCTGCGCATGCTCTCCCATATGATCCAGCAGCCTTGCCAGCTCGGCATTCGCTTCTGCTGACAGTGGCGTGCTCTTGGAGAATCGCAGGGCGCTTTCGAAATACTCCCGGGCCTTTCCCCACAACCTGTTGCGCAGGCTGGCTCGTCCCAAGCTGAGCATCAGGGGTGCATTGTTGGGACGCGATTTCACCCATTTTTCCAGCAGCATGAGCAGACTGCCCGGCTCAGGCGTTTCGATATAACCGGTCTTCAGTACCACGCTGTCGCTCCACTGGTGTTTCAAAAAAGTCGACGCCTGCGACAGGGCTTCCTCATGCCGGGAAAATTCGAGCAGCTTGTCCAGGTAAATCAGCACGATCTCTTCACTGCGGCGCAGCTTCTTGTCCAGCTCATCCCACTGCCGCTGAAGGGCGGGCGCGCCGCCGTTGCCGGCAGTCACACAGGCCAGCCGATAGCCGGCAATCTTCTCCCTGATCTGGTGTAGTTCCCCGTTATTGACCACCTTGTGCTTCTCCAGCCGGGGCAGAATGGCATCCAGCTTGTTCCAGTCATTCACGCCCTGGTAGATGGTTTTCAGCATAGACAGGACGTATGGACTGCCGGGAACTTCTTTGTCCAGTGCCAGGAGTATGGCCAGGCTTTGTTCGGTTTTACCGGAGCGATACTCCAGTAGCGCCTTGACGGCCTTGATGCCGGGATTGGGTTTGTGTGAATGACGCGCAGCCTGTTCCAGGCAGTAATTCCAGGATGCGTCATCGCCCCGTTGCCAGGCACAGATGCTGGCAGCCAGATAGTTAAAGGCCGGCGTATCGGTGCGTGCGGCATGCTCGACCAGCAGCTTGTACGCATCCTGCCAGTGGCCCAGCAACATCAGGCGCAGGCCCTCTTCGCTTTCGGCGGCGGCAGCCTTGCGACGCCGGCCCGCACCGAACCAGGCATTACCGCGAAACAGGCCCAATGGGTTGAGCAGGCTGACAAGCTTCCAGATGCCCCAGGCCACCACGGCCAGCAGCAGGATGAACAGCACCAGCGCGACCAGCGTGGTTTCCACCGACCAGGTGCCGAAGGACAGCAGCACATAGCCAGGGTCGTCACCCAGGACCAGGTACAACCAGGCGCCAATGGCCAGTGCGATAAGACTGTAGACGTAGATTCTGATCATTGGATAGCGGCGGGCTCCTGCGCGGAAAGGAGCTGCTCCAGCGCGGGCAGCGCCCTGTTGAGGGGCGGAACCTCGGTCACGATACGACGCGTGCGCAGGTTGTCGAGCGCTGCCAGGATGCTGTCGCGGGTGTTGCCGGGACCTGCCAGGTAAGCGGCGATATTGTCGCGGGCCTGTGCCAGGCTGGCCGTGTAGATTTCCTGCTCGCCCCGCAGCAGCGCCGTCCTGCCCTGCTCGATCTGCAGGCGAATGGTTTGCATGAGCGCTGACTCCTGGCCGGGCGTCATCAGCGGCTGTATGGGTACATCCCGGCGCCTGACGACGAAATAATTGCTGAACGTATTGCGTATGCGGCTGAAAAAGCGGCCCAGCCAGTTGCCCTCGCCCCGTGTCTCATCGGCAGACAGCGGCACCTGTTCGCCGGCGGCGATCTGTGCTTCGAGGTCGTTGGTCACGCGCAGGGAGCTGACCTGTTCCGCCACAGCGCCTAGCTGGAGGTACATGCTGCTGACATCCACCTCTGCAACCGCCCGGATCGAGGCCAGTTCACCGGCCAGCATTTCGCGCACTGCGTAGATGGCAGGATCCTCGATGCGCCTGAGCACATCATCGGCGGCAATATACAGGGCCTGCGTTGTGCGAATATCACGCGCCAGGACCAGATGCTGTCTTGCCAGGCGCAGCATGGAAGCGGCTTCAGCGAGAAGAAACGCCTGGCTTGCGCCCGCACTTGAGCTGTTGATGCGCAAGCGCATACTGGCCAGTTCATTGTTGAGGCGTTCGATCTCGGCTGCCTGGACCGCCACCAGTTCGGCAGCCTCCTGGCGGGCGCCGGCTATGGTTGCCTGCAGGTCCTCCAACGCAGTTTGCTGCGCTGCGAAGCGGGCGTCATTATTGCTGCGCTGGCCGGCAAATTCATTCTGCTGGCCGAACAGGATGTTCACGGCCTTGTCCTGCTCGTACAGCATGTAACCGATGAAAACGATACTGCCGAGCAAGATGAGGTTGTAGAACATGTCGACTGCCACGGCAATTTTGTTGCGACCATTCCTACCAGCCGGTTTTTTTACCGCTTTGGTCGGTGTAGCCGGTGCCGGTGTGTTGGTGCCGGGGCCCGGTACAGCCTTGTTGCCTTCTTCAGTCATGGGAATGGGGTGTTACGCCCTCAGAGTGTTTCCGCGAGAGATCCGATTATAGCCTTATCATCAGCGCCTGGCATGGTGAACGTCCGGGCAAACCCGGCCTGGCGGGCAATTTCCGCAATACGGTTGGAAGAAACAAACAATGGCATGGTGGCCAACGGTACTTTGTCGGCCTCGAGAATGCGCCCCAGGTTGTCCAGTGCCTCGGCGCTGGTAACGATGACGGCGTCAGGCTTGTCCTTTGCCGCCAGCGCGGCAATGGCGCCCGACGCGAATTCAGGCGCCTGCCGGCTATACAATTCAAGGTAATCGACGGTGGCGCCGCGCTTCAACAGCTCGCCGGCCAGCAGTTCTCGCCCGCCCACACCACGAACGATAAGCGCCTGCTTCCCGGCAACGTTCGCCAGCGCTGGCAACGCCAGGAGCGCTTCGCTGCTCATGCGCTCATCGGGATAACAGACCTTGAGGCCATAGTCTTCTATAACCGCGGCAGTGGTCG
>JALRBG010000240.1 GCA_023257855.1 Pseudomonadales bacterium
CGTCTCGGCCAGCTGTTCATTATCCTGGGGTTCGGCATTGCACAGAATTTCCCTGGGTATGCTCTGCCGGTGCGCCTCGCTGAGGTAGTACTGGGCAATAAAAGCCATAAGAATGTCACCCGGCTCTTTCTCCAGCACAAAGCGCGGATAGTAGCTCTTGTTGCCGATGATGCGCCCTGCCCGCACGAAAATCACGTGAACGCATACCGCGCCGGCATCCTGGGCCATAGCGATGACATCGACATCGCCTTTTTCACCGGCCACGACCTGCGTTTCCTGGATCAGGCGCAGGTCGCGAATCTGGTCGCGCACCTTCGAGGCCTCCTCGAACCGGAGTTCGCTGGAGAGCTTTTCCATGCTCGCATTGAGCTCTTCACGGATCTGGTCATTGCGCCCTTCCAGGAACATGACGGAATGGCGCACATCCACCGCGTAATCCTCCACGGTTGCGAGGTTCACACAGGGCCCGGAGCAGCGCTTGATCTGGTATTGCAGGCAGGGACGGGTACGGTTGCGAAAATAGGAGTCCTCGCACTGGCGCACATGAAAGATTTTTTGCAGCAATGCCAGGCTTTCCCGCACGGCGCCCGCGCTGGGGTATGGACCAAAGTAGCGGCCTTGCTTTTTTTTCGCGCCACGGTGGAATGCCAGTCGCGGGTAGTCATCCTGGGATGACAGGTAAATGTAAGGGTAGGACTTGTCGTCGCGAAGCAAGATGTTGTACGGGGGGCGTTTTTCCTTGATCAGGTTCTGTTCAAGCAACAAGGCCTCGGTTTCGCTGCCGGTGATGGTGATCTCGATATCGTGGATGCGGCCGACCAGGGCGATGGTCTTGTTGTCGAGTCCGGAGCCGCGAAAATAGCTGCTGAGGCGGTTCTTCAGGTTCTTCGCCTTGCCCACGTACAAGACTTCCCCGTCGGCATCGAGCATCTGGTACACACCCGGGCGAGAACTGGTGTGCTTGAGAAAGTTCTTGTGGTCAAAAACCGCTGGTTGGGAGCCTTTGTCAGTCATGGGCGGATGATACACGAGACGCGAGACAGGAGAATAAAACGCCCCCTGGTCTCAGATGATGCGGACTTCCGGTGTCAGACGGATGCCGAATTTTTCCACCACGGACTGCTGGATGCGTTCGGAGAGATCGACCAGTTCAGCGCCCGTGGCATGACCATGATTGACCAGCACCAGGGCATGTTCGCTGTGCACTCCCACGTCCCCTTCCCGGAAACCTTTCCAGCCGGCCTGCTCGATGAGCCAGGCCGCAGCCAGTTTGACCTCGTCGCCGTCCGGGTAGCCGACAATGCCGGGGTGTTCCAGCCTCAGGCTGTCAAATTGCTCACGGGAAACTACCGGATTCCAGAAAAAGCTGCCGGCATTGCCCAGCCGGCTCGGGCTGGGCAGTTTGCTGCGCCGAATTTCAGTGACGGTCCTGCCGACCAGCTCCGGGGTAATGTCTGGATCAGGGGTGCCTTCGAGGGCTTTCGCCAGTGATGCATAACCGATATTCACGACTGCCTGCTTGTGGAGCGCGAAGGTGACGCTGTAGATAATGTACTGATCACGCTTGTCCCCCTTGAATACGGAATGCCTGTAGCCAAAGCCGCAATCGGCATTGCTGAACGTCACCAGTTCACCCGTGGCGATCTCCAGCGCTTCGAGCGAGAGCATGACATCCTTCATCTCCACGCCGTAAGCACCGATATTCTGCACGGGGGCAGCCCCCACTGTGCCCGGAATGAGGGAAAGGTTTTCCAGGCCGTAGTAGCTGTTTTCCAGGCACCATTGGACAAATGCGTGCCAGTTTTCACCGCAGCTTGCCTTCACGTGCCAGTGCGTGTCGTTTTCGCCTACCAGCTTCCTGCCGCGAATATTCATCTCGATGATGAGCCCGGGATAGTCCTGCCGGAACAGGATATTGCTGCCCTGCCCGATCAGCATGAACGGCAATCCCCTGGCCCGGGCAAAAGTCAGGGCATCACGCAGGCAGGCTAGGTCGGGCACATTGACGAAATAGCGGGCATGCGCAGACACGTGGAACGTGTTGAAATTTTTCAGGTTGAAATTTTCGAGAAGTTCCATGCCCTACCGTCAGTCTCAGGACAGGTCGTGCTTTGCAGCAAGCAGGCTGACGAGAGAGGCCGAAGCATCTTCCACTAGGTCGAGCACCAGCTCGAAACCGTCGGCCCCGGAATAGTACGGATCGGGGACTTCCTCTACGTCACTGTTGCCATGGTGAAGGAACAGGGTCAACTTGTCCCGATAGGCGTCGGGGCAGATATGGAGCAGGTCGTTCAGGTTCTGCCGGTCCATGGCATAGATATAGTCAAATTCCGCCATGTCAGTAGGCACGACCTGGCGGGCGCGCAGTGCCGACATGTCGTAGCTGCGTTCCAGCGCGGCCCGCATGGCGCGGGCGTCAGGCGGATGGCCGATATGCCAGGAGCCGGTACCGGCGGAGTCGACCAGGATATGCTTATCCAGCCCCCTGGACGCCACCTGGTGCCGGAACACCACCTCGGCGGTGGGCGACCGGCAGATATTGCCAAGACAGACCATCAGCACTTTTACGGGTTTGCCGGCCATGGAATCAGGCAGCCCCCAGCAGTTTGCGCACCTTGTCCAGGTCTTCCGGTGTATCCACACCCGCAGGAATGGCGGCACATGCCTTCCGGATGCGAATACGGCTGCCATTGTACAGCGCCCGCAACTGCTCCAGCTGCTCCGTGCTTTCCAGGTCGCAGCGCGGCCAGTTGACGAAATCATGCAGCACCTTAACCCGGTAGGCATAGATGCCTATGTGGCGCTTGTAGCCTTTCAGGTTGGTTTGCGTGGCATTGCCGCGGGGAAAAGGAATCGGGGCTCGGGAAAAATACAGGGCACAGCCGTACGCGTCGGCAACCACCTTGACGATGTTCGGGTTCAGCACGTCGGCGTCATGATCGATTTCCTCATACAGCGTGCATATCTGCGCATCGGGATGGCTGGCCAGGTCGGCAGCAACCTGGTTGATCACTTCGGGGGGGATCATGGGTTCGTCACCCTGGACATTGACGACAATGGCATCGTCGCCAAGTCCGAGCTTGCGCGCCACTTCCTCGATACGGTCGGTGCCGGACTGGTGTTCCGCGGATGTCATGATGACGCGATCTCCCAGTGCCTCGCAGCTGCGCTGGATGCGCTCGTCGTCTGTGGCTACATACACGGCATCAGCGGCACTTTGTGAAGCGCGCTCGACGACATGGTGGAGCATGGGTTTGCCGGCGATATCCAGCAGGGGCTTGCCAGGCAGGCGTGTCGACTGGTACCGGGCCGGGATGACTACGATGAAACTCACTTCTTTTTCCTATTCGCCTTTTCTTCCGGCGTCAGCGCCCTCGCCTCATCCTCCAGCATGATGGGGATGTCATCGCGGATAGGATACGCCAGGCTGTCGGGATAACAGATCAGTTCCTGGGCCTGCTGGTTGTAGACCAGCTCTCCCTTGCACAGGGGACAGGCAAGTATGGTTAGCAGCTTTTTATCCATGATTAATCCTGGTGCACATCGATGTTTGGTTTCCGGTCATGCCGCCATCTGCAGTTTATCGAGCACATGTTGCATGAAAGCTTC
>JALRBG010000003.1 GCA_023257855.1 Pseudomonadales bacterium
ACGACCGCAACGAACGCGCTGGCGGCAAATTCGCGACAATGGACCTGATCGGTCTGCCGTGGCGCATCCCCGTGGGCCCGCGTGGTCTGGCGAATGGCGTCGTTGAATTGACCTCGCGCCGCACAGGCGAAAGCGTTGAGATGGCGCCCGCTGAAGCTATCGCGAAGATCAAAGAGATCTACACAAAACATCCGCACCCAAAAGGCGCGTAATCTGGGGCGGGGGCACTGTCCCCGCGCTATTTTGACTATTTTGGGCACAAAGGCGCGCAAGCCACGGGAGAGTGACTTGACCCTTTGTGCCCTTTCCATAAGGTCCGTTCCGACAGACAGGAGCCGTTATGACCGAACTGCCTAAGGCACGATCCACCGCACCGTTTTCCCGCTTTGAGTGGATGATCGCGTGGCGCTACATTCGCGCCCGTCGTGCAGAGGGTGGCGTTTCGGTGATGACCATGCCGAGGTTGGATTCGGCCAGCACGTTGGCGGAAATGCGACTGACCAATAGCGTGGACGGATCGACGCTGCCAAAGCCGTCCTGCTCGATGGCCAGTGTGCCGATATTCCAGCGCCCAACTCGGCCGCTGATGCGACCGCCGTATTCGATATCCACCGGTGCGCCGTTGGCGCCGATGCCGATCTTGCGCGAGAAGTAGGGGCGACCGTTCTGCTCGGCGGCATCATTGCTGGCATCGTTGCCCAGGCTGCCGATATTGCCGAACTGGAACAGGTCGGCATCATTGTTGAAGAAGGCGCGGCGTTCAGGGAAAAACAGGTTGAAACGATCCAGGTTGACCTGGCGGTTGTCCACTTCCACCGCGGAAAAGTCGGTGTTCACGGTCAGGGCGGCATTCAGCGACGGTGTCAGCCGGTAAAACACATCGAGCGAGGGGTTGGTCTGGTCGCTGTTGGTGTCGGTTGCATAGTTCTTGCTGTCGACAACGGCCAGGGAGGGGACGATTTCCAGGCCGATGCCCTGGTCCATGTCGCGCATGCCAGTAAGGGTGCCGGCGATGCTCGGGTTGAACTGGCGGTTGAACGACACCCACGCCATTTCCTCGTTGCGCCGGCGTATACCGCGGCCAAAGTTGAAACCCCACTCCTCGGTGGTCGGATCCATGGGCAGTGACTTGAACGGAATTTCGATCTCGGCGATCCAGCCGTTCTCGTAGACACTGGTCTGTACATCCCAGATGGTGGACCAGTTGGCATCGAACGAGCTGATGCTGGTGTACAGGGCATCATGGCGTACGCCGTTGAGGTTGGTTTCAAAGCGGTAACCGGTGCGGCGTGTATTGAAGGGGTCGAGGATGACGATCAGGCGGTCATCGGGACCCAGGCCCTGGCCATGGCGCAGGGTTGGTGTGGCGATCAGTTCCGGGTCGCTGTCGTCCATGCGTGCGGCGATATAGATGGCGTCGCTGGTGTAGGCCACGCGTACTTCCGTGGGTTCGGAGGTCGCCGTGCCGTCGCCGGGGCGAATCTGGTGGAAGTCGGTGATGGGTTGGGCGAGAGCCCAGAATTCTTCATCGAGTATGCCGTCGATGACGGGTGGGGTGTCGATGCGCAGGGCATGGATCTGCTTGTCCTCCACCCCGGCGTTGTTCTGCGCAAAAACCGCCTGCGCAACACACGCCAGTACAGCGAACAGGATGCCCTTGCTCATCCCGGACATATACTCTCTCTTAATTGTTGGTTGTGATTGTTAATACTGATGCCCGGCGGGCGAAGTCCCTGTTCCCGCCGGTTCAAGCCGGGCAGTATTCCAAAAAGGGCCTGTATGCGCCACGTCGAATCGTGACAAAAATAAGGAAAGCCGGGCGTTCCGGGCTTTCCCGGGCGATCAAACGCCCTGTTGCTGCAGCCAGGCTTTTAACTGGTTGAGGGGGAGGGCGCCGGATACCCGGGCCGCTTCCTTGCCGCCTTGAAAAAGGATCAGGGTGGGTATGGAGCGGATGCCCCACTGGCCCGCCAGCTGCTCGTTTTCCTCGGTGCTGAACTTGGCGAAGCGCAGCGCCGGCTCAAGTTCCTTCGCCGCTGCGGCAAAGATCGGCGCGAAACTCCGGCAGGGGCCGCACCACGAGGCCCAGCAATCCACCAGGACGGGGATGTCGGTATTGCCGAGCACCTTGCCGGCATTGGCCGCATCGAGGGTCATTGGTTCACCCGTGAAAAGCGGCGCCTTGCACTTGCCGCACTTCGGGTTATCGGTGAGGCGTTCCGCGGGGATGCGGTTGGTAACAAGGCAGTGGGGGCAGCTCAAGTTGGTGATGGCCAAGGTCGTCGTCCTGTCAGCGGGAATTGATGTTTCTATATATGGTACTGCAGATGGTGCTGCAGTCCGCAGGACTCAAGTCCTAGGGTGTGATTTCGCGCCCGTCCCAGGCCAGGCATTTGCCGGAATCGTCCGTGCCTGCTGCCTCCAGCACCGCAGCCATGCGGGCCACGGCAGTATCCGCCGTGAACAGTTTGCCGTCCGGAACTTGCCGCTGGAATGGCCGTGACAAAGCGGAGTCCACCGTGCCCGGGTGTAGTCCCAGGATGATGGCCTGGGGATTGCGGCGTTTCATTTCCACGGCTGCCGTTCGGATGAGCATGTTCAAGGCCGCCATCGAGGCGCGGTAGGCGTACCACCCGCCCAACCGGTTATCGCTGATACTGCCGACCCGCGCACTTAGCGCACAGAACAGCGCGCGATTATTGCGATCCAGCAATGGCAGGAAATGCTTCATGACGAGGGCAGGTCCGACGGTATTGATGCTGAACACGCGGGCAAGGTTGTCGGCATCGATATCGCGCAGGGATTTTTCCGGTTGCAGGGAGGCATTGTCATGCAATACGCCCGTCGCCAGGATGACCGCGTGCAACGGGGTTGCCTCCAGGGCGGCCGCTGCCTGTGCCACGGAGCTTTCGTCAGTGATATCCATGGGTAGTGCCGTCACCCTGGCGTCGTCAGCCGGCACGCCGCTGCGGGACAGGGCATAGACTGCAGGGGAGGTATCCAGGCCCGCATAATAGCGCGTGAAGGCGGCGCCGATGGCACCGGTGCTGCCGATGATGACGATATTGTTCACAGGCGCTGTACCAGGGCATCGGCCAGGGCATTGGCGCTCAGGAAGGCGCCTTCCACCCGGCTTTCCGTGAAGCCGTCGCCGCATGCCGCCAGCTGCCTGTCGGCATCCAGGAAATACGTCGTGTCCAGCGGCGGTTCCGCCTTGGCGAAGCGCCAGCGATGCAGTGCCATCACCCGTGGTTCGGGCAAAGGCGTTGCCAGCACGTTTGCCAGGTCGTGCAGGAGATCGTCCCGCACCTGGCCCTCTGCGCTGTCCACGTGCTGCCGGGCCCAGGCATGCGTGGACTGCACAACCATTGCCGGCAGCGCGGACCTGCCCGGCCTGCTGTGATTGAGCGCGATCCAGTCGATGCTCGCGTGTTTGACGCGGGCGGCCTCTAACGGCAGGGACGGCAATGTCTCGAAACCCAGCATGAGCGTATAGCAGGGCAGGACATCGGCCTGCTCATCGCCGGACAGGATATCAGGCTCGGCGTTCGGCCCCTGAAACAGTTGCCGTGTCTGGGGCAAGGGGGCGGTGCTGATGACCCAGTCGAAAAGCTCGGGCAGGGTTTCACCCCCGGACTGCAGCGACCAGGCATTGCGGGGTGGGCCGGCACAGGGGCTGATACCTGTGACATGGGCGTGCAGGCGAATATCCAGCGCTGCGGCCATCGCCTTGCACAGGGAGGTCATGGCCGGTACGGCGACATAGTGGCATTCGAACCAGTCACGCCGGTAGGGCTTCTCGCCCTGGGCAAGCGTCAGCACGCGAGGCTCCCAGGGCTGTACCACACCGCTCGAAATGAAGGGTGCGAGAAAGCGCATGAAAATATCGCTGCGGGCCGTGAAGAACTGCGCGCCGTGATCGAATTCATAATCGTCAATACGGCGGGTCGCCAGTCGCCCGCTGACACCGCGTGATTTCTCGAATACGGTGACGTCGGCTTTATCCTGCAGGCGGCTGGCGAGGTGTAGGCCCGCCAGGCCGGCGCCGATGATGGCTATCCGGGTCATGGCAGCGCGACAACCAGGCCGAGGGACAACATGGCGATTCCGGTGATGATGAACCGCGTCCGGAAATAAACAGGGGAAAGCACGCCATCGCGCAGCAGCGTGGCATCGATAACCAGTATGGCGCCCAGCGCCACCACGAGCAGCAGGATGACCGCGGCCATGGGCAGGAGCAGCCAGGACACGAACAGGACGACGACGATCACGTTGCTGACGGCAAACAGGTTCACGCCGGGTTTGACGTCACTGAGTTGCTGGCCCCAGTGTATGCCGGCAAGGAATACCGTGATAAGGAGTCCGTACAGTGCCGTCGCGTCCTGCACCGGACCGATCCCGGGCACGGACGTCGTGCCCGTCACGGACAACAGGCCCGCTGCGACGAAGGGCAGGGCACCTGCGCAGGCAAGCAGGTGGGGGAGTCGTGAAAGCTGTGGTGAGGCGGTGCGCATGATGTGTAAACAGTCAACTGACAGCTTTATATACCGGGAAAAGGGGTGCCCGGATCACTTTTACACCGGCGCGTGCGTATTCACGCGCTGATCCGAGGCACCGGCTGGCGCGTATGCCAGCTAATATCCTAGTCTGATAATTATCGTGGCGCACCGCAAACCCCACCTTCCGCAAAAAATCTGTGCCAAGTGCCAGCGGCCTTTCAGCTGGCGCAAGAAATGGTGGCGATGCTGGGAGGAGGTACGTTTCTGCAGCCAGTCCTGCAAGCAGGCTGCAAAGAGTCAGGCAAAGCAAAATGCGTGCGCGACCGCCAGCGTCGAGGACGAGTTCGGTTAATCCTTGTTCCCGACTTTCATTTTATTGTCTTAATTGGCCTGTGTTCTTTCAGAATCGCACTCGGTAAAATTCCAGCCAGTCATTTCCAGTGAACCAGGGGAGCATTCACTGATGTTCCGGCTTGTACAGTCCGCCATTTTCATTTCCAGTCTTGTCATTGCCGCCACGGGTCTTGCCCAGACCGATGTGCCCCGGCCTGACAGCAACGAGCCGGCATCACGGCCTGCCCCGCGCAACGCCGAAGGTCGTGTCATCCTCGGCACGCCGCCGGGTGAAGAGATGGGCGCCTGGGACGGCTTTGGCACGCGTCCCATGATTATCGATTACGACATCGTGCCCGAAGGTTCCATCGTCGCCAGCAATCCTTATGCATCCTACGCCAACGATCCGAACCGGGATTTCGACAAGATCGACCTGACCGACGTACCCTTCAAGCCCTGGGCCTGGTACCTGTACCAGCAGCGTACGCGCACCCGTTTCGAGCCCTACACCCGCTGCAAGCCTTCCGCCGGCCCGCGCGGTGTCACCACTGCCTATGGCACGCAGTTCGTGGAGTTCCCGGAACTGGAACGCATCTATATGTTTCCGGTCGGCGGTCCGCGCCATTTCCGCGTGATCTATATGGATGGCCGCGAGCACCCGGCGAACCTCAAGCCGACCTATCACGGCCATTCCGTGGGACACTGGGAGGGCGATACCCTGGTTGTTGACTCGGTCGGTTACAACGAAAAAATGTGGATCGACGCTGAAGGCACGCCCCATACGAAGGATCTCCACATGGTAGAGCGTTTCACCCGCGAAACCTATAACACATTGAAATACGAGGTCACCATCGACGACCCCGGCGCCTATACCGAAACCTGGAGTTCCGGTTTCGTGATGCCCTGGCGCCCCGGTGAAGCCTTCGAGTTCGTCTGCCAGGATGCCAATATGGCCTACGAACTGATGACCGGCACTGAATACGACAGCGTCGATCGCAGCCACCCGATATTTCCCTGAGCAATGCCGATGTCCCTGAATATTTTCCACTTCCCCGCTGGCCGCCTGATCACCAGCTTGCTGTTCCTGGCACTGTCGGTACCGGCAGGTTACGCCCACCACGGTCCGGCGGTGAAATTCGATCCACAGCAGCGCATCACCCTGGAGGGCCATGTCTCGAAAGTGGATTGGGCCAATCCACACGTGCACATCTTCATGCTGACCGCGGACGGTGAAGACTGGTACATCGAGCTGGACAGCCCGGTCGTGCTTGAATGGAACAACTGGAGTGAATCCACCCTGGTCCCCGGCGATGCCATTCGCGTGGAAGGCTTTGTCGCCCGCGACGGCAGCCCGCAGGCCTGGGGCGAGCGCGTGTTCCATGACGGCAATCGTGTCTTTGACGGCGATGTCAGTGCACTGAGTCGCGCCAATGCGTTGAACCAGGATCGCCCGCTGCCGCGCTGGCCCGACGGTCAGCCGCGCCTGGGTGCCGCTCCTGGCGAGGAAGGCTACTGGGTACCGGATACCACCGTAATGATGGAAGACGGCGTCAGCGTGCCCATGACGTCCTACGGACTGCTGGAAAACATCGCGGATGCTGCAAAGGTGGCGCCGCTGCAGGAATGGTCACTCAGGCTTTATGAATTCCGGCAGGGCAATTTCCTGCGCTCAGATCCGAGCTATGTCGAGTGCCGCCCTCCGGCGGGTCCGCGCAAATTCCAGGTGCCCTTCGGCATCCAGCTGCTGGAAGATAGGGAATGGCAGCGCATTTTCGTTGTCGCCGCAGGCGGCAACCAGGACTGGCACCTCATCTACACCGATGGCCGCGGCATCAATACCGGCTTCGAGGTGGATAACGACAACGAACTTTATTACGGGCGCCTGGTCGCGGATTGGGAAGGCGACACGCTGGTGGTGCGGTCCGAAGGATTCAATGAAAAATTCTGGCTTACCGGCGGCCTGCCGCATACCAGCCTGATGAAGGTGACCGAGCGCCTGACCCGTACCCATTTCAACACCATGCAATACGAAGTCACCATCGACGATCCCGGCGCGTATACCCGACCCTGGTCCATGCACTGGAACCTGGTCTGGAACGAAGGCGGCGACCCACCCGAGTACTACTGTCAGGACAACCGCCTCTAGGCAGAGTAAAATGCCGGCTTTTGCGGCCGGAAACCGACACTGCAGTGTCGGTTTCCGGTTCGGTCATTCAAGTATCCGGAGTAGTCATGCCTGGCACCAGTCGCCCGAAATTTTCCCTGAAGTCTCTCGCCGCCGTCACCGGTGCACTGCTCATGCAGTCCTGCGTGATCGCACAGGACGATGCTGATTTCGTCAGTGTCGGCCGCGGCTGGCCGCTGGGTGGGGAAACACCGCATCTGGTGGTCACCTTCGATCCCGCCAATCCCTTTGGTGGCAGTTCCAACCAGGCCGACATACTGCGCAGTGACAAGGTAGTGGGACCGCTCCTGTTTGAAAGCAATTTCTTCCTGCAACTCGATGAGCCGATCGAGATCTGGACCGCCTACAACGGCGCCACCCCCGAGGGCATCGAACCGTTGCCGGTGGACCTGTTCACCTCGACCGATTTTTACCAGGACGAGGAGTACTGGCTGGATCCGCGCTACTACCGCTGCAACTCCCCGTTCGGCATCGAACAGCAGCGCGTGGCAACACCGGTGAGCTCGGAAACCATTGGCGACAATCCGCCGGCCAGCGCCGCCTGGGGTTATTGCGATCGCGACCTGCCGCTGGACGAGATCGTCAGCCCGTATCCCTTTGCCACGGCCGAGGCGCATTACAATGCGCTGCTCGAGGAAACCCGCTCCCGCGGCGGCCCTGACGAATACGATTACGCGACCGTGCCCGGTCACTGGTCCGGCGTTTACCTGCCGCAGCTCGTCCAGCAATGGTTCAACTCCTGGTACGGCATGATGTACAGCCAGACCTCCACCATCATGTCGCTGCTGACGCCGGAATACCGGATGCGCTACGTCCAGCAGAACTACCACCAGGTCAACACGGCGGCACCGCAGTGGTCGGCGCAGTACTGCTGGCCGGAAGGCTTCATCCGCCGCTGGCACTGGGCGGCGACGACTTCGCGTGCTATGACGGTGACTCCAGAACTGGTGACCATATTCACGTCGCAGGCAGGCAACTTCCAGACAAGCATCCATGTTGGTCGTGAATTCGACATGTCAGGCACCGTACCGCGCCTGGGTGCCGACGTGCCGCGCTGGTACGGCGAGACCATCGGCTTCTGGGATGGCGAGGCACTCATAACCTGGACCTCCAACATCCAGGGCTGGATGTCGCACAGTGCGTTTGAATATTCAAACAAGATGCAGACCATTGAGATATACACGGCGATGTATGATGACGCCGACAATTTCACCGGCATCGAGCACGAAGCGATCTTCTATGATCCGGAAGCACTGCTGCAGCCTGTGCGCATCATCCGTGAACTGCCCAAACAGGGCAGCTTCAAGGAGAGCGAGCCTGTCGTGTTCACCGAATGCCTGCAGACCATCTACCCGATCGAGGGTCGCGGTGTCACCGTGGCGCCCGGTGAAGTGATCGAGTTCCTGGTGCCTGACTTTTATGACCGCCCGTGGGCGCAGATCTGGGAAAAATTCTTCGAACAGGACATGCAGCGGCCAGGCGTGACCGAGGACATCTTCAGTTTCGAATAACAACAAATATCAACAAAGGGGGCCTGCCCCCCTTTTTTTGTGGGATCTGCCTGTCAGCGAATGGATTAGACAACCCATCTGAAAACGGGTAAAACAAGTGAAAACAACAATAAAACCAGCCCTGAAATTGTCCCGACCCAATCAATTCCCGACTGTAGGAGACTGACGCGATGACGCTTCAACCGCAACTGCTGCAGGAAATCGAATTACTGCTGATGTTCGACCCGCGTAACCATCTCGAAGGCCTGAAACTGCATCA
>JALRBG010000071.1 GCA_023257855.1 Pseudomonadales bacterium
TTCATGGGCATCGGTTCCGACTTCCTGGTCCAGGAATTCATTCGCGAGGCCGGCGGTTCCGACATCCGCTGTTTTGTCGTCGGCAAGAAAGTCATCGCCGCCATGCAGCGCAAGGCCAGCAAGGGCGAATATCGTTCCAACCTGCACCGTGGCGGCACGGCTGAAGTGATCCGCCTGAATCCCGACGAACGCTCCCTGGCAGTTCGTGCGGCTCAGGTCATGGGCCTCGACCTGGCCGGCGTAGACCTCATCCGCTCATCCCATGGTCCACTGGTCATCGAGGTAAACTCTTCACCCGGACTGGAAGGCATCGAGACTGCCACCGGCAAGAACGTGGCCGATAAAATCATCGAGTACATCGAAAAGGATTCTGTATTGGGGCCCAACAAGCCCAAAGGCAAAGGCTAACTGGGATTTGCAGGCATTTTGCGGGCACAAAGGTCTAGGGGAATACGCATGTCATATACAAGAATGTCGAAACTGAAAGTGGGCGCACTGGAATTATGCGACCTGCCGGAACTTGGCATCGAGAAACTGCATGTCCGCGTGGATACCGGTGCGGCCACCTCTTCACTGCACGTTGACAACATCGAGGAGTTCAACAAGGGTGGCAAGGGCTATGTCAGTTTCGACCTGCATCCTGACATCCACAACGTCGATTCGGTCATCCGCACCACCGCCCCGGTAGAGGGCACCAAGACCGTGAAGAGCTCCTCGGCCGATACCGAAAAACGGGTCGTGATTACCACCACTATCCGTCTTGCCGGCCGCGAGTGGCCGATCAAGCTCACCCTGACCGACCGTTCCGAGATGACCTATATGATGCTGATGGGCCGCGAGGCCATGGAAGGCAAGGTTGTCGTGGACCCGGAGTTCGAATACCTGCTCAATGACGCCGATTTCGATGATGACGATTACATGCCGGCGCATGGCGGGGAAGAAGAGTAAGCCCCACGCGGCCTCCATCCCGTGTTTGATAATGGCGTCCCTTTTTTGGGATAATGCGCCCCGCCGTGAATCCGGCAGGTACGAAATCCCTGTAAAAGTGTAAGAGAAAGTACTTCGAGGTAGGAAAGTGCAAACCCTGATGTTGAAAGCCAAGCTTCACAAGGCCTGTGTGACCCACTCAGAGCTGGATTACGAAGGCTCTTGCGCCATCGACGGCAACCTGCTGGATACGGCGGGCATCCGTGAATTCGAGCAGATCCAGATCTACAACATCACCAACGGCGAGCGCTTCACCACCTATGCGATTCGCGCGCAAAATGGCTCCGGTATCATTTCTGTGAACGGCGCGGCTGCCCATAAGGCCAATGTGGGGGACAGGGTAATCATCTGTGCCTATGGCAGCTATACCGAAGCCGAGCTCCTGAACCACAAACCCAGGCTGGTATACCTGGATGAGACCAATACCGTTCTAAGGTCCAGCAACACCATACCAGTACAGGCAGCCTGATACCCGGTTCAGACGGGGGGGATTAATTCCGGCTGCGGCACAATGACGTACCGCGCCGACGCCAGTGCAGCATAATCTGGCGTATTTTCCCAAGGCCGTGTTATAAAACGGGTCCGGATGACCAGTTTTATAACTCAGTTATTTCCTTTAACAAGGAGCCCCCGTGTTTGAGATAAAGACCCATCCCGTTCCTGAAGCCCTGAAAAAATCCGCACACCTGGACAAGGCCAAGTACGATGCCATGTACAAGGCTTCCATCGAGACACCCGATGCCTTCTGGTCAGAACAGGCCACCACATTCCTGGACTGGATAACACCATTCACCAGGGTCAGCGAATGCGATATGGCTAAGGGGGATATCAAGTGGTTCCTCGGCGGCAAGCTCAACGTCACGTCAAACTGCATCGACCGTCACCTGCCGCAGCGCGCAGACCAGGTTGCCATCATCTGGGAAGGTGACGAACCAGGCACCGAGCGCAAGATCACCTACCAGGAACTGCACGACGCCGTCTGCAAGATGGCCAACGTCCTGAAGGATCGCGGTGTCAGTAAAGGCGACCGTGTCTGCATCTATATGCCGATGATTCCCGAGGCCGCTTTTGCCATGCTGGCCTGCGCCCGCATCGGTGCCGTACATTCGGTGGTCTTTGGCGGCTTTTCGCCCGACTCCCTGAAAGACAGAATTCTCGATTCCGATTGCCGCGTAGTCATCACCTCCGATGAAAGCGTACGCGGCGGCCGCGTCTTCCCCCTGAAAGTGAATACGGATACCGCCGTGGCGAAGTGTCCGAACGTGCATACCGTGCTGGTGGTCAAACGCACCGGCGGCGACATCCACTGGCAGGAAGGACGCGATATCTGGTACCACGAGGCAACCGCGGATGCTGCTGCCACTTGCGAACCCGAACCGATGGACAGCGAGGATCCCCTGTTCATCCTCTATACGTCCGGCTCAACCGGCAAGCCCAAGGGTGTGCTGCACACCACCGGCGGCTACCTGCTGATGGCCGCCATGACCCACAAGTATGTGTTCGACTACCATGACGGCGATATCTACTGGTGCGCCGCCGACGTCGGCTGGGTAACCGGCCATACCTACATTGTCTATGGCCCGCTGGCCAATGCTGCCACCAGCCTGATGTTCGAGGGCTTGCCCACCTACCCGGACTGCTCACGCTTCTGGCAGGTGATCGACAAGTACAAAGTGAATACCTTCTACACGGCGCCTACTGCCATCCGTGCCCTCATGGCCCAGGGCGATGACATGGTGACCTGCACATCGCGGGCGTCATTGAAAATCCTGGGCACGGTGGGCGAACCCATCAACCCGGAAGCCTGGGAATGGTATTACCATGTGGTCGGCAACGGCCGCTGCCCGATCATGGACACCTGGTGGCAGACCGAAACCGGTGGCCACATGATCACGCCAATACCGGGGGCCATCGATCTCAAACCGGGATCTGCCACCCTGCCCTTCTTCGGCGTGCAGCCGGCCCTGGTCGATCCCGAAGGCAATATCCTCGAAGGCGCCACTTCGGGCAACCTCGTCATCACCGCAAGCTGGCCCAGCCAGCTGCGCTCCGTGTACGGCGATCACCAGCGCTGCGTGGATACCTACTATTCAACCTATAAAGGCTATTACTTCACCGGCGATGGTGCCCGTCGCGATGAAGACGGCTACTGGTGGATAACTGGCCGTGTCGACGACGTCCTCAACGTCAGCGGCCATCGTCTGGGTACAGCCGAGATCGAAAGCGCTCTGGTGCTGCACGATGCCGTGGCCGAAGCCGCCGTGGTCGGATTTACGCACGACATCAAGGGCCAGGGCATCTATGCCTACGTCAGCCTGATGAAGGGTGTGGAAGCCACCGACGCCCTGATGAAGGAGCTGCGGGAATTCGTCGGCAAGGAAATCGGCGCCATCGCGAAACCGGAGATTATCCAGTGGGCGCCGGGGCTGCCGAAGACCCGTTCAGGCAAGATCATGCGCCGCATCCTGCGCAAGATCGCCGCCAACGAACTGGACAACCTCGGCGATACCACCACGCTTGCCGATCCGGCGGTGGTCGATCACCTCGTCGAGAACCGGCCGCACAAGTAAGCGGCTAGATACTGCGGTCCAGGTACCTGCGCCTCAGTTCATCCGGAAACTTCTCGATGGCATACCGCAACATGGTACGAGGCATGTTGCGGTACTAGCACGCCAGGTCGGGCCCGTCGTATCACCACGCTGTTTCAGGTTATCGAGCGGTGCGGTGGCAGCCGGCATCAGTTACCCTCCTCTTTCTGCGATTCCTGCGCCGCTTTCTCGACGACCGGCTTCGG
>JALRBG010000170.1 GCA_023257855.1 Pseudomonadales bacterium
ACCCCTGTCACGTCAAGGCCAACCAGTGTAGCGCTGTTAACAGGGGCTGTAAAAGCAGCAACGAGTAAGGGAAATGACAGTCGACCCGGATGTTTTCGAGGTGGTCAGGCGAGGATGCCGTGCAGCCAGTCGGCGATATCGCGGATTTCCTCGGCACACACGCTATGCCCCATGGGATAGGTCCGGTAACCGGGGTTATAGCCCATACCCTTCAGGTACTTGACGGTATTTTGCGCCATCCATTCCGGCAGCAGCGCATCCTCGGTACCATGGTAGATCTGGACAGGCAGGCCGGCGTTTGCCGAGTGCGGCTTGATCGCTTCGGCTGTCGGGAAAAACGTGGACAGCCCGAGCAGTCCGCCCAGGGGCTTGTCGTAGGTCAGTGCGGCCTGAAGGCACACCGCCCCACCCTGGGAAAAACCGACCAGTACGATTTTTTCACTATCGATGCCGTTTGCGATCTCGCGGTCGATAAGCTTGTGCACTGCCGCCGTCGAGGCCAGCAGCTGGGCAACATCGATATGGCGCTCACCGTGCTTGATAATGTCGAACCAGGCTGGCATCACCATACCGCCATTGATGGTGATTGAACGGCGGGGAGCGTGTGGCAGCACGAAATGCACGCCGGCTTCGGAGTCAAACCCGAGCTCGGGAATGATCGGCTCGAAGTCGTTGCCGTTGGCGCCAAGGCCATGCAGCCAGATGACCGCGGACTTGTCTTCACGGCCGGTGTGAATTTCTACAGCGGGTAAAATTTCCATCCGCCTATTCTATGACGCATACTGATTGTTCTCCACTAAGTCATCACATTATCAGCATGCAGCCGGAGTATAAGACCGGGTAGCGGTGATGTCCGAGGCGTTTATCCTGGATAGGATCAATTAGATCCCGTCCGCAAACATCCATGGCAATTTAATTGTCGTTGGATGCGGAATAGCCGAGGCCGAGCGTACAGGGATGTACGTATGCGTTCTCCGCGCACGGTATATACTCCGGTAAAAATTGAGAGAAGTTATGTCAGACGTCAGCTTTCCTTCACGATGGCCGCCCGAAATGGCGGATGTCATCCAGCTCTATTCCATGGCAACCCCCAATGGCCAGAAGGTCAGCATTGCCTTAGAGGAAATGGGACTTGAATACGAGCCCCATCTCGTCAATATCACCCAGGGCGACCAGCGCGACCCCGGGTTTGTCCGCATCAGCCCGAACGCCAAGATTCCGGCGATCATCGATCCCAACGGCCCCGAAGGCAAGCGCGTGGCGATGAGCGAAAGCGCCGCCATCCTCATCTACCTGGCCGACAAGACCGGCAAGCTGCTGCCGCAGAACTACCTCAGCCGCATGGAGCACATCCAGTGGCTGATGTTCCAGATGGGGCATATCGGGCCCTTCTTTGGCCAGTTCGGCCAGTTCTACAAATTCGTGCGTGACAAGGTGAAGGACGACTATCCGCTCGAGCGGTATACCGGTGAAGTGAAACGCCTGCTGGGCGTGCTGGACACCCGCCTGTCCGACCGCAAGTACATCGTCGATGACTACAGTATCGTGGACATCGCCATCGTGCCCTGGGTAAACACCTGCGCCGAGTTTTACGAAGCCTTCGATCACCTGGACATGGGCAGCTATACCCATGTGGAAGCCTGGCGCCGGCGCATCAATGACCGCGCCGCCGTAATACGCGGCAGGAAGGTGTGCGCCATCCGTTAATGGAAAGCCTTGTCAGGATCAGGACAGGTGCAGCCAGAAGCGGAGGTTGGTGCGGGCATACAGGTAGCAGGAGCCCATGACACCGACGATGCAGATGATGAAGACGATCAGCGCGAGCACAGGCTGCAGGGCAACGAGCCAGAGGTAGCAAACAGCGACACCCAGCGGAATTCCTGCCAGGAAACTGACGATGATGGACATCTTCTGTATCCTTGCCATGGATTCCTTCGTCGGTGAAATGATGCTGTCACAGGACGGGCAGCGTCTTTTCCTCAGGCCCGAGGAAAAGGCAAAATGACGTGGCAGCGCTTTCTGGCATCCCGAGCATTGCATCTGTTCTGACCTGTTCCTGCTTCCCTGTTCCGTGGCTTGCTGCCGGCTGCAATCGGTCACCACTTGTGACGAGCTGCCATATAAACTGCAAGCCGGCTGTCCATAGCTTACTTGACCTCTCCTTCAAGATACAGCCATACACCCTTGTGCCGGTGAAAAGCGGAAGTTTCATGATGCACTTGTTCCGGCCCGCCATCGACGCTGTAAGTGGCCCTGAATTCGACCCGTCCGAGGTCGCCCTTCTGGCGTGAATCGAGGATTTCCAGCCCGGTCCAGGTGTGGCCGTCGGCAATGAGGTCGGCCATGCGGATGTTCTGCGCAGTGGCAGGATGCCATGTCCGCACCAGGTATTCCCGGTGCCCCTCGCCACCGAGGGCGTAGGCGGCATAACGGGAACGCACCAGT
>JALRBG010000027.1 GCA_023257855.1 Pseudomonadales bacterium
GGCCACATTGGCCGGCGTGTCCGCATTCGGTATCCACCACAGCTCGTCGCCGCTGTTGAGGTCGATGGCGGTGATCCTGCCCCAGGGCGGCCGGATCAGGGGCAGGCCGTCGACGGTGTTGGCGTTGGGCCCGGCGATCCAGGCCACGGAGGAATTATCGCCGCCGGGTTCCAGCGCCATGTTCCAGGCCAGTTCGTGGGACGTGGCATAGACAATGCCGGTGTCGGGATCGTATGCCCCACCCTGCCAGTTGGCTCCGCCCACCGGACTCGGCAGCGACATGGTGCCCTTCGTGCCGTCAGGGTCGTCGACGCGCGATGACGGGGTGAAGCGGCCGCCCAATCGGTAGTCGGCGAGATGCGCCAGCGCTTTCTCACGCAGTTCCGGCGTGAAATCGATCACTTCGTCCAGGGTCATTTGCTGGCGCACGAAAGGAGGCGGTTTCAATGGCACCGGCTGCGTCAGCGACGTGCTTTCACCCGGTACGTCAGACTGCGGTACGGGAATTTCAACGATATCCCAGACCGGCTCGCCGGTGGCCCGGTCGAACACGTAGGCAATGCCCTGCTTGGTCAGCTGGACTACCAGCTTCCTGCCGTCGGGCATGTCCGTGAGGATGGGTGCCTGGGGGGTATCCCAGTCCCAGATGTCATGGTGAATGAGCTGGTAGTACCAGCGCATCTCGCCGGTGCGGTAATCCAGCGCCACGAGCGAATTGCCGAACAGGTTGTCGCCCGGACGGTCGCCGCCGTACTGGTCGCCGGTGGGAGTCTCCACCGGCAGGTAGACAAGCCCGAGTTCAGGATCCGCTGACATGTGTGTCCACACGCCGGTGTTGCCGGTATAGGAGGCGGAATTGCCGAGCCAGGTTTCCGCGCCGAATTCATCGGGTTCGGGAATGGTATGGAAGGTCCATAACTGTTCACCGGATTTTGCATCAAAGGCGCGGACATCACCCTTGACGTTGGCGGCGCTTGGCGGACGCACCGACACCAGGTGGGAAGCACCCACCACGACCACGTCATCCACCACCAGCGGCGGGAAGCTCAGGCCGATATCGAGGTCTTCGCGCCCCGGCCCCAGGCGCAGGCCTTGCTGCAGGTCGACCCAGCCGCCCGCACCAAAATCCTCCACCGGCAGGCCGGTGCGGGCATTGAGCGCGACGAGGTAATAACCGGGAGTCACCGTGAAAATGACTTCGCGGATGCCGTCTGACCAGTACGCCAGGCTCTTGCCTGAGCCCTTGCGCGGCGCGAGGCTGAACCGTTCCCCTTCCTGCGGCCGCCATACCCACAGCAGCTGGCCGGTTTGCGCATCCAGCGCGATCACGTTGCGGGTGACACCGGCGGTCGCATACAGCACCCCGTTGACCATGAGCGGCGAAGTGACGCTCTGCCCTTCCGTGGTCGGGCCAAAATTGGCAGTGCCGAACTGCCAGGCGATTTCCAGGTCGGCGAAGTTGCCGGCATCGATCTGGTCGAGGGGGGAATAACGATTGGAACCCGAGTTGCCGTTGAAATGCGCCCAGGCCGTTTCAGGCATCCCGCCCCCGGCTTGCGGTGCCGCAGTCACGATGGTCCGTGCTGAAAAATCCGCCAGGGCGAGACCTGAGTCCATGTCCATGCCGCCAAGACCCAGCACGAAGGCTGTGACATCGAGATATTGCTGGCGGCTGAGCGTGCCTGCCGCCTCGCCAGGCATGGTTGTCGAAACACGTTCGAGCAATTCGCCGGCGCTGTGGCCGAGCCAGTCATTGTTCAGGCGCAGGTTGATTTCAAACGGAATGTGGCAGCGGGTGCAGAATTCTCCGAAGACCCTTTCCCCACGTTCAGGATCTGCTGTCTGGGCAAAGGCAGGTAATGCAAGAAACAATAGCGCCAGATTTATTATTTTCATGATGGTCTGCTCTTGGTGGCTCCGAGCAGAAGATAAAAGAAATCAGATTCAGGATAAAGGATAAAAGATAAAGGCGAACAGCCCGGTTCCCCCCTGTAGACCGCTTTTATCTTTTACCCTTTGTCTTTTATCCTTTGTCTTTTATCCTTTACCTTTTATCCCGTATCCCTATTTCACCGTCACCGGCCTGGCCTCATGAATCTTGTCGAACCATGCCCTGGGGCCGGTCTGGTGCACGGAAGTGCCGTTGACATCCACCGCCACCGTAACCGGCATCTCCTCCACGACGAATTCGTGAATGGCCTCCATGCCGAGATCCTCGAACGCCACGATCCGCGATTTGCGGATGGCCTTTGACACCAGGTATGCGGCGCCGCCGACAGCCATGAGGTAGACAGCCCGGTGTTTCCTGATCGCGTCGATCGCCACCTGGCCGCGCTCGGCCTTGCCGATCATGCCCATGAGGCCGGTCTTTTCCAGCATGGCTTCGGTGAACTTGTCCATGCGTGTGGCGGTGGTGGGTCCGGCGGGCCCGACCACTTCATCACGCACCGGGTCCACCGGGCCGACGTAATAAATGAACTTGTCCTTGAGGTCGACACCTTCAGGCAACCCCTCACCGCTGTTGATCAACTGCAGGATGCGCTTGTGGGCGGCATCGCGCCCGGTCAGCATGGTGCCGGACAACAACAGGGTTTCGCCGGGCTGCCAGGTGGCGATTTCCTCGCGGGTGACAGTATCGAGATTCACGCGGCGAGCTGACGGACCCGCATCCCAGGTGATTTGCGGCCAGTCGCTCAGCTTCGGCGGCGTCAGTTCCGCCGGGCCGGAGCCGTCGAGCACGAAATGAATGTGGCGGGTGGCAGCGCAGTTGGGAATCATGGCCACCGGAAGTGACGCGGCATGGGTCGGGAAATCCTTGATCTTTACGTCCAGCACAGTGGTCAATCCACCGAGGCCCTGGGCGCCTATGCCAAGGTCATTGACCTTGTCCATGAGCTCAAGGCGCAGCTCCTCGATACGGTTCGACGGGCCTCGCCGGCGCAACTCGTCGATATCGATGGGATCCATCAGCGCTTCCTTGGCCATCACGGCGGCTTTTTCCGCCGTGCCGCCGATGCCGATGCCAAGCATGCCGGGCGGGCACCATCCGGCGCCCATGGTGGGCACGGTCTTGAGCACCCACTCGACGATGTCATCGCTGGGATTGAGCATGGCCAGCTTGGCCTTGTTCTCGGAACCACCGCCCTTCGCGGCTACAGTGATGTCCAGGGTATCTCCCGGGACGATGCTGGTGTGGATCACGGCAGGTGTGTTGTCGCCGGTATTCTTGCGCGCACCCGCCGGGTCCCTGAGTATGGAGGCACGCAGGACGTTGTCAGGATGGGTATAGGCCTTGCGCACACCTTCGTTGATCATTTCCTCCAGGGACATGTCCCCCTGCCACGTCAGGTTCATGCCTGCCCTCACGAATACGTTCACGATGCCGGTGTCCTGGCAGAT
>JALRBG010000306.1 GCA_023257855.1 Pseudomonadales bacterium
CAAGCTGTCGCAGCGCTACATCACCGATCGCCAGCTGCCGGACAAGGCCATCGATCTCATCGACGAGGCGGCCTCGCTCATCCGCATGGAAATCGATTCCAAGCCGGAGGAAATGGATCGTCTGGAACGCCGCATTATCCAGCTCAAGATGGAGCGTGAGGCGGTGAAGAAGGAAACTGACGAGGCCTCGAAAAAACGCCTGGAAAAGATCGAGGAAGAGATCAAGGGGCTCGAGCGCGAGTTCTCCGACCTGGACGAAATCCTGAGATCGGAAAAGGCAGTCGTGCAGGGCGCCACCAAGATCAAGAGCGACCTGGAGCAGGCACGTATCGACATGGAAGCCGCGCGCCGTGCGTCAGACCTGACCCGTATGAGCGAGTTGCAGTACGGCATCATCCCCGACCTGGAAAAGAAGCTGGCCCAGGCCGAGGAAGCTGATACCACCGAAATGAAATTGCTGCGCGACAAGGTGACCGAGGAAGAGATTGCCGAAGTGGTCTCCCGCGCTACAGGAATCCCGGTTGCCAAGATGCTGGAAGGTGAAAAGCAGAAACTGCTGCGCATGGAAGACGAGCTGCACAAGCGCGTCATCGGCCAGGCGGAAGCCGTCGATGCCGTCGCCAATGCGGTGCGCCGTTCGCGTTCCGGCCTGTCTGATCCGCGTCGTCCTAACGGCTCGTTCCTGTTCCTGGGCCCCACCGGGGTCGGCAAGACCGAACTCTGCAAGGCCCTGGCCCAGTTCCTGTTCGACACCGAGGACGCCATGGTGCGCATCGACATGAGTGAATTCATGGAGCAGCACAGCGTAGCCCGCCTGATCGGTGCACCGCCCGGTTATGTCGGTTACGAAGAGGGCGGCTACCTCACCGAAGCCGTGCGCCGTCGGCCCTATGCCGTGCTGCTGCTGGACGAGGTGGAAAAGGCCCATCCCGACGTATTCAACATCCTCCTTCAAGTATTGGATGATGGCCGCCTGACCGACGGCCATGGCCGCACCGTGGATTTCCGCAACACCGTCGTGGTGATGACCTCCAACCTCGGCTCCGACCGCATCCAGGAAATGATGACGGGCGATGCCAGCGGCTCCGTCTATGACCAGGTCAAGACCGCGGTCATGAACGTGGTCGGCAAGCATTTCCGGCCCGAGTTCCTCAACCGCATCGACGAGGTGGTGGTGTTTCATCCGCTAGCTGCCGAACAGGTACGCGGCATCGCCGATATCCAGGTGCAGCTGCTGCAGAAACGCCTGGATGAGCTCGACCTGCACCTGCATCTGGGGGAGGGCGTGCTGGACAAGATCGCCGAGCTGGGATTCGATCCGGTGTACGGTGCGAGACCGCTCAAGCGCGCCATCCAGCAGTGGATCGAGAATCCGCTGGCACAGAAAGTCCTGGGCGGCAGCTATGCGCCCGGGGATGGCATCAACGTGGACGTGGAAGAGGACGAAATCGTCTTCTCTTAATCAAAAAAAGCCGGCAACCGCCGGCTTTTTTTTGCCCGCAAAGACTTTTATCAGTAATTCATCTATCTTTTATGCATCAATTACCTGAAAAAGAACTGGTTCACTTCTTCTGATGCGAAATTCGAATCTGCCCGCCTTATTGTTTATGACTGCCACTGCGCTGTTGGTCGGTTGTGCCGGCGTTGCGCCCTCTGATGGCGATGACCGGCAGTGGCTGGCCGGAGACCATCATATCCACAGCCGCTACAGTGTCGGCTACGAACCCGACACTTCGCCGCCGGTACCCATCATCGGCGGGGATGCGATTTATCCGATTCCCATGAACAACCTGATGGGCCACCTGTATGGCCTGTCCTGGGCGGTGGCCACCGACCATGGCGGTCCCAACCACAGCAAGGTGAATTACGAACAGGCCTACCCGGAGCTGCTGCTGTCCCGCGAGGCGATCCCGGACATGATCCAGTTTTACGGCATGGAACTGAACTCGCCCGGCGCCGATCATTCCACTGTCATGATTCCCCATACCCATGACGAACGGGAGCACCTGCACGAGATCGAGAACTCATTCGATTCCCGAGAGGCCTGGCCAGTCGATCCGGCGCGTAATACCGAAAGCCGGATGCTTGACGCCTTGCGCCTGATGGACGGGTTCGCCGACAAACCCCTTGTGATTGCTAACCACCCGTCGCGGTCGGCCAGTGACCTGCGCGTCTACGGTCTCGACGAGCCGGCCGAGTTGCGCGCCTGGAATGACATGGCTCCCGAAGTGGCCGTGGGCATGGCGGGCGCACCCGGCCACCAGGCATCCGGCCTGGTCGGTGGTTCCAGGGGTGGCTATGGTGCCTATCCCACCCTGGGCGGCTTCGACCAGATGACTGCAGTACTGGGCGGCTTCTGGGATTCCATGCTGGGGGAAGGCCGGCGCTGGTGGATCACCGTCAATTCCGATTCCCATGTGCACTGGACCGAAGGCCGGGGCGATTTCTGGCCTGGCGAATATTCGAAGACCTATGTGTACGCCGAAAAAAGCTACGATGGCGTGATGGAGTGTTTGCGCAGCGGCAGGATATTCGTTACCAC
>JALRBG010000040.1 GCA_023257855.1 Pseudomonadales bacterium
GATGCCGATGGCTGCCCGATCCTGGATATCGACCAGCGTCGCCAGGAACTGCTGGTGAATTTCGATTTCGATCGCAGCGAAGTGAAGCCGCAATACGATGCAGAAATCGCCGAGTTCGCCGAGTTCATGCAGACCTACGGCAACACCAACGCCGTCATTGAAGGTCATACCGACAGCGTCGGTACCGAGGAATACAACCAGGGCCTGTCAGAGCGTCGCGCCAATGCCGTACGCAATGAGCTGGTCAACAAGCACAACATTCCTGCAGGCCGTGTTTCCACGGTTGGATATGGCGAAAGCCGACCGGTGGACACCAACTCCACGGATGCCGGCCGCGCCAACAACCGCCGCATCGAAGCAGTGATCAGCGTCGAGATTGAAGAACAGCGTCGCCGCTAAGCAATTCGCAAATTAAAAAGCCCCGCAATCGCGGGGCTTTTTTTTGATTGCCTGGACTAGTTTTGTGGTAGCGCGGGGGAAATGCGTAAAACGGCACCCGGATTCTGGTCGGTCAACACGTACAGGTAGCCGTCTGGACCCGGTCGCACATCGCGGATGCGCTGGTGCAGGTCCACCAGCATCGGCTCCCTGGCCAGGGGTACACCTTCATCACTGAAGGTGATGCGCTGGATATGACCGGTCCTGGGTGTACGACCTTGTATCATCGAGCCCACGAACACATTGCCGCGCCAGCGGGGAAAACCAGCGTCGACGAAGTCACCCGAGTAGAAGCTGATCCCTGACACCGCTATGGACGGTATCCAGTACAGGAAGGGTGATTCGAGATCTGCCCGCGCCTGTTCCTCGCTGATACTGACGCCATCGTAATCCACGCCATAGGTGACCAGCGGCCAGCCGTAATTGGCGCCCGGCTTGATGATATTGATTTCATCACCGCCGAGGGGGCCGTGCTCGTTTTCCCAGAATTCCCCGGTGTCCGGGTTCAGGGCAAGCCCCTGCGGACTGCGCACTCCCAGCGCAAAAATTTCGGGCAGGGCATCATCGCGGCCGGCAAACGGATTGTCTCCAGGCACGCTACCGTCGTCATTGATACGGATGACCTTGCCGCCATGATCCATCAGATCCTGCGCACGCAATTCTTCCTGCCTTTCGCCGATGGTCATGTACAGCTTGCCATCGGGGCCGAACGCCATGCGGCCGCCAAAATTAGTCGGTGAGGCACTCCATGAATTCGCGACAAAAATGTCGTGCAGCCCAACCAGCGAATTGTCATTGGCATTGTACATGGCCCGGGCAATCGCCGTTGTACTGCGCACTCCATCTTCGTTGCCCTTGGAGTAACTCAGGTACAGGGTATGGTTCTGTGCGTATTCCGGATGCAGGGCCACATCGAGCAACCCGCCGAGTACGGTGATCTTGACCTCGGGCACACCGCTTGCCGGCTCGGGCACCAGGGCGCCATCGGAAATCAGGCGCAGGCGCCCGGCACGCTCGGTGACCAGCATGTCACCATCCGGGAGAAAGGCTATCGACCAGGGGTCGGACAGGCCGCCTGCCACCAGGTCGACCTGAATGGCATACTCCGTGGTCTGGTAAATTTGCGGAAACGCCGGCAATGGCGGTGCGGCCGTAAAATCCTGGGCGTGGGTGCCCGGTATGGCGGCGAGAAAAAGCAGACTTACAATGTTGGATCGCATCGCCGCCTCCTGCATTTACATCCGGTTGACGACGACGTGGCCATCCTTGATCACCAGGTCGACCTTCAGCAGGTCGAACAGGTCATCCAGCGGGTCGCCATCGATGATGACGACATCGGCCGCCTTGCCCGGTTCCAGTGAACCGATCTCGTCCTCCAGGAACACGGCTTTCGCAGTATGCTCCGTCATGATCTCGATGATGTCCTGCTCCGAAAACACCAGGAACAGGGTTTTCAGTTCATGCTTGAGGGTTTCGCGGGGGTTGAACGTAGTATCGGTGCCGAAACCGTAAGTGATGCCGGCATTCCACAGCAAACGCGCATTCACCGGCCCCTGGCCGACGCTGGGCAGGGTATCCCAGCTGTAGGGATAGCCATCCCTGAAAATCGGCTGGTTGTTTTCATCATAGAAAATACCCAGCGTACCCAGTGACGACACCATAGGGATGCCGGCATCCACGATGGTCTGTACTTCTTCCTCGGTGAGCTGGCCGATGTGGGGTGTATGCACCAGGTGATCGGGTTTTGCCTTGATCACTTCCAGGAGGTCCCATTTACCCACGGCATGGACAATGGCTTTCAGGCCGCGTTTGTGGGTTTCCTCCACCATCAGGGTCAGGGATTCCACTTCAGGGCCATTCGGCGTCACGGTCACGACCGTCTTGGTGAAGTCGAAGCCGGCATCGGCGGCATTGTTCACGGCATCGATAATGACCTGGTCCGGAATCCTGCCCGCCGGCTCGGTCGGCCGGTTGGGCGGACGCGAGACATCAGTCCTGGCAGGATCGGTAGTGGGCTCGCCCGGCGGCAGGGAATTGATCGGCACGAACGAACCGGTCAGCAGGCGCGGTCCGGCGATTTCCCCCTCATTGATGCGGCGGCGCAGCTCCAGGATCTGCGGCGCATCGATGGCTGACAAAACCGTGGTGAAACCGGCATCCAGGAATTCCTGCATGCTTGTTTCGGACTGGCTGGCCATCCACTCATCCGGGTTGCCGCGAATGATATGGCGGTGTCCTTCGATAAATCCCGGCATGACGGTTTTGCCGCCGGCATCGATGACCAGGGCATTCAAGGGCTCGACGATGCCGCTTCCTACCTCGGAAATGCGACCTTCCTCGATGAGCAGACTTCCCCGCTCGAATACGTTGCCAGCACCGTCGATGATATGGGCATTGGTGATGAAGATCACCGATTCATCGACGGGGATGTCAACGGTATCGGATTCACTGACAACTGTTGCACCCTGGTCCGAACAGGCGGCCAGGAAGAAAGTAGCAAACAGGAAAACGGCCACACGCTGGCGGACAGCCATGAGCTGGTGTACGGCCACGAGCTGGTAAAAAGCCAGTTTATGCATTGGGGACTCCTGGGTCATTCAAAAAGGTTTGGTTTGTCATTGTTATTGTTATTGTTATGAGTGGAAAAATTACCATAAAAGCCACAAAAAAGCCCTGACTGTCAGGCAGCGGGCATCCCGGAATCGTGTTTGTGCGACCCGCATCTCAGGCCAGGTCGTTGCGCAGGCTCCGGGCCACGTTATCAGGTACTTGCAGCGGGCCGATGCGAAACCCTTCCAGGTCGCAGCCGGCGAATAGTGCGGCACCTGCCTTCGCAGCTGCCACCATTTCCGGGGCCAGCTGGAAGCGCACGAAGTGCACACTGGATGTCTTGGTGTCGTTTTCCCTGTCCATGTCCTCGTCGGCAATAGCGTAAACCTTGTCATGGCCGTCGACCTGCATCCAGATCAAGTCCTCGACATTCTTCAATTCCGTCAGGCGCAGCTTGCGCTCCTCCACATCCTCATACTCGATCATGAACGTGGCTTTCCAGTTGTCCCCATCGGGAATCAGGGGATTATAGGCATCCAGCTCTTCCTGGATTCCTGCCGCCTCGAACACTTTCTCAATACGCAACATTTCCTGGATCTGGTACTTCAGGGTCAGCGCATCCTCGAACAAGAGGCGCGCATGCTCGTTGAGCTGCAGCTGGCGGTCTTTTTTGTGCGCCAGAACCTGCGTCCGGAACGCGGGGCGGTTTACCGAATAATCTTCCAGGGACCACAGGTCGGCTCTGGTCAGTTTGCTCATCGTTTCTCCAGTAAGTCTTGTTTGGCCGGCGCCTTACAGCCCGTAGGCAAGGCGCAGCAGTGTCATCGGGTGCTCCGGCTTGTCCACTTTTTCAGACAGCGCGGCAATGTGAGTTGCTGCCATCGGGCAGTCGGATATGAAATGGTCGGGATTCTGTTGGTCCACCTTCTTCACGATCGGTCTGCCGATCTTCACCGCGATGTCGTGGGTTTCCTTCTTCACCGCGTAGGTGCCGTCATGACCGGAACAGCGTTCCTGGGCCACCACCGTGGTGTCGGGAACCAGGTTGAGGATATCGCGGGTTTTCAGGCCGATGTTCTGCACGCGAAGGTGGCATGCCACCTGGTAACTGATGTCGCCCAGGCCCTGCTTGAAAGCCGTGTTGAACTCCCCTTCCCTGTGACGCAGGAAAAGATATTCGAAAGGATCGAAGAAGGCGTTCTTCACCTTGATAACGTCCGCGTCGTCGGGGAATAGCAGCGGCAGTTCCTGCTTGTACATCAGTACACAGGAGGGGATGGGCGCAGTGAGGTCGTAACCCTGATCCACCAGCGCCGCCAGTACCGGAATGTTGGCCTGCTTCAGCGCGTCTACAGCGTCCAGGTCGCCCAGTTCCAGCTTGGGCATGCCGCAGCATTTCTCTTTGGGCACCACGTCAATGTGAATGCCGTTGTGCTGAAAGACTTTGACAAAATCCT
>JALRBG010000021.1 GCA_023257855.1 Pseudomonadales bacterium
GAACCGGTTTCGATGCGTCGCCGGATTTCCTCACGAATGGCCGGATGCAGGAGCGCCTCGAGCCAGGACTTCGCGTTGGCATCGTGGAAAATTCGTTCACGCAGGGCGCGGCGATCGAGGCCGCCCGTGGCGTCAGCCAGGTCCTGTCCGAAATGTTCGAGGATTTGCGGGAGCAAGGGGGAATCCCGGCCCACCAGGTCCCGGGAGATTTCATCGGCGTCGACAATATCCACGCCGAATTCCCTGAAGAGATTGCTGACTGTTGTCTTGCCGCTTCCTGCGCCGCCAGTCAGTCCCACGGCGAATCGCTTGTTGTGACCGGTCGCTGGCATAAGTGTGATTTCCGCGGCCTGTTACATGATCAGGCTGTAGTAAAAGCCCGTGATTTCATTGCCCCAGATCAGGGACAGGAAGCCTGCACTGGCGAGATAGGGGCCGAGAGGGATGGGAATATTCCTGTCACGCCCGAGTATTCCAATGAAGCCGATGCCTATCACGGCGCCGACCAGGGACGATAGCAGTATGATCATCGGCAAAGCCTGCCAGCCCAGCCAGGCACCCAGGGCTGACAGCAGCTTGAAGTCGCCATAGCCCATGCCTTCCTTGCCGGTAAGCAACTTGAAGAGCCAGTACACACCCCACAGCAGTAGGTAGCCGGCAATGGTGCCATAGACGGCATCTTCCAGTGAAACAATCAGGCCGCTACTGTTAATCAGTAGGCCAAGCCAAAGCAAGGGCAGCGTGATGTCATCGGGCAGAAGCTGATAGTCGTAATCGATCATCGTCAGTGCTATCAGTCCCCAGGTCAGTACCAGCACTGCAAGGGTAAGTAGGGAAAAACCGAAATGGAATGTGACCAAGGCCGACAGGATTGCTGTGGCTAGTTCAATCATAGGGTAACGTGGGGAAATCGGCGCCAGGCAGTGTCGGCATTTGCCTTTCTGAACCAGCCAGGACACAACGGGAATGTTTTCCAGTGCAGATATCTCGTGCTTGCATTGTGGGCAATGCGAATTGGGAATGGCAAGGTTGAAAGCAGGTTTTTCACCGGAATCGTTGTTGTCACTGATTTCCAGCAGGCCCCGGCATTGCGCTGTCCATTCCGCCTCCATCATCAGGGGCAGGCGATAGATAACGACATTGAGGAAACTGCCGACTACCAGGCCTAAAGCAAAGACTATTGCCGGCAATGAAATTGGATTGGCGACAAAAAATTCAGCATATGTCATCGGGGAATAATGCCCTTATATAATTGCATTGATCTGGATGATGGGTGTGTACATCGCAATCATAGCCGCCCACAAGCACAGCTAATACTGCCATGATCAACGGATCTATCATCGAGGTCAGGATGTCTAGGGCGATTTCGACTAAGGAACCACGATGGATCATCCTGAATTGAAACAGGCTAACGAAAATACAGATTAACCGACAAATTATGTCATGCAAAATGCTAATAATTTTCAGGGAATTAATTTTATTATGCCATTATGCCTTTTCGTAACTTTATAAACTATATGGAAATAGTAAAAATAGCGGTATTGATCATATTTTATTTCCCTGATATATCAATTGATTGAATAGAATGGACTTTGAAACAATTTTTCTTGCTTTCGACGATCCGCATGTATTCAATTAGCGTAAGAAAAGATCGTCTCACATATTTTCTAGGGGATAAAATTGAAAAACTTCAAAAAAGACCAAAAGGGTTTCACTATTATTGAATTGATAATCGTTATAGCGATCATCGGTATTCTGGCTGCTGTAGCGCTGCCGTATTACCAGGATTATAAAATTAGAGCTGCGGGGGAAGGCTGGATATCACTTGACGCGAGGATGAGTGGGTGGCACACCGTCGGTGATGCCAACTGGCACTGGGAAGGCAATGAAATCGTGGCCGACACGGCATCCAGCATGAGTCACTTGGTCACTGACGCCAGCTTCGGTGATTTCCAGATCCAGGCGGAATTCTGGAACCATGAAGGCGCCAACAGCGGCATCTTCATGCGCATCCAGAACCCGGCAGCAATTTCCGATACGACAGCCTACGAGGCAAACATCTATGACAATCGTCCGGACCAGAGCGGTCGCACCGGCGGCATCCCCAACTTCATGCCGCCCATGGCCGTGCTCGACACCTGGGACCAATGGAATACCTACGACATTACCATGCAGGGCAATCACGTGACCGTGAAACTGAACGGCGTCACCACAGTCGACACTACAGATGATAATTTCAGCAACGGTCCAATCTCTCTGCAATATGGCTCCGGCACCATCAAGTTCCGGAACGTCCGCATCAGAAAACTGTAATTTGAACATTCACCCGCGCGAATGACGTTCGCCCGGTTTTCGTTTTGCAGAACTCCCAATAGAGTCACTCGCCGTTAGCTTCGGGAGCGAAGGCAGATCAAGACAAAAAATTTTTACGCGAGGATGTTGCTACGTGACGAAGTGGGAAAAATTTTTTTAACGAATAGTGCAGCAAAGGAAGCCGGTATTACCCAAACAGCATCGTGAAATCTGTCGCCTGGATGTGTTTGGTTAACGATCCGACTGAAATATAGTCGACGCCGGTTTCCGCGACCACGACTGCTGATTTAATGTCATAGCCGCCGGAAGCTTCCAGCTTGGCTCGGCCAGCGTTGACCATCACGGCTTCGCGCAGCATCTCCAGCGTAAAGTTGTCCAGCAGCACGATGTCGGCATTTGCGACCAGCGCTTCGTTGAGTTGTTCCAGGGTCTCCACTTCCACTTCTACCTTGCGGTCCGAGTGCAGTGTTCGCGCATTTTCGATGGCTTTGGTTATACCGCCGCAGGCGTTGATATGGTTTTCCTTGATGAGGTAGGCATCGTACAGGCCCATGCGGTGGTTGAAGCAGCCGCCGGTCTGCACAGCATACTTTTGTGCCAGCCTGAGTCCGGGGATGGTCTTGCGGGTATCTAGGATGTTCACCCGGGTGTGGCGCACCTGGTCGGCAATCTCGCGCGCGGAGGTAGCGACGCTGGACAGAGTCTGCAGGAAGTTCAGCGCGGTGCGTTCAGCAGTGAGCAGCGACCTGGCGCGGCCGCGGGCCACAAACACCACCTCGCCCGGATCAATGCTGTCGCCGTCACGCTTATCCCAGGTCACGACCACGTCGGGATCTATCTGGTGAAACACTTCGTTGACCCAGGGCTCCCCGCAAATGGTGGCGTGTTCGCGGCAAATCACCCGGGCCGTGGCCTGTTTGTCGGCAGGAATCAGTTCCGCAGTGATGTCGCCGCTGCCGACGTCTTCGACAATGGCACTGCGCACGACGTCCTGCAAGCCTTCGAGTAAGCGATTTGCCATGGTTGATAAAACCAGCATGCCTGTGAAAAGAGGCGCGATTATACGGGATTATTGCTCCGGAAGCCCGTGGTGCCTGAGGGTGAGCTGCGATCCGCGCTGGTTGAATTCGATCTGCCGCAGGGCGCTCATGCCAAGCAGAACCATGCTCTCATGCATAGACGGATTGATACTGGCGCGCACGTTGTACAGGGTGATGCCGCCCAGGGTGAGTTCGTCGATGGTGGTGCTGTACATGCTGACCAGGCCGTTGGCCGTCATTGCCTGGCTCTCGTAGCCGTACTCCAGGCCGCTGGCGCGCGCCAGGCCGGGCGGAATGACCACATCCGTGGCGCCGGTATCCAGGATAAACTCGGCCGGTACGGCGTTTATCGTGCCGGTCATGACATACTGGCCCTGGCGATTGCTTTCCAGCACGATCTCTACCTGCCCGAGGGCGTTGATACTTGTCGCGGGTTCACTGTTGGGGTTGCGTGCACCTTCCAGCACGCCGTCAAAGATCATTGTCAGCAGGGCAAGTCCCAGCACGAAGCCGGCGGCGATCATGCCCTGGCCCATGCGCTTGCTGCTGTTGTGCGGATCGTTGTCGTTCATGGCCTGATTATAAACACCCTTCAAGACAGTTATAGGTAGGGTAATATGGGGCATGGAAATCATAAATCACCTGCTTGTCCCCTGCCGCCAGGAGCCGTCACCCAATTGCGGTGACCGTCCAGAAGGCGAAGCGATCAGTTTGCTGGTGATTCACAATATCAGCCTGCCGCCGGGACAATTCGGCGGTCCTTACATCGATGACCTGTTCTGCAATCGCCTCGACTGCAGCGCCCATCCTTATTTTGACGCGCTGAGAGAGCTCAGGGTTTCAGCCCACCTGCTGATCGACAGGGCAGGGCAGGTTACCCAGTATGTTCCGTTCGACAAGCGAGCCCATCATGCCGGCGTATCCAGTTTCAAGGGCAGGGAGCAGTGTAATGATTTCTCCATTGGCATCGAGCTCGAGGGCACGGATGAGGATCCCTTTACGGCGGCCCAGTATGACAGCCTGGCGCAGATTACCCGGCTGTTGATGGCGGCCTATCCGGGAATCACTGCAGAGCGGATAGCCGGGCATTCGGACATCGCCCCTGAACGCAAGACGGATCCCGGCCCTTGTTTCGACTGGGAAAAATATCGCCGCCTGGTTTCCGCCTGACCCGAAATGGGGCGTGGCGGGCCGTATTTGGGCACGCTCCGGAATTTGACTACATTGCTATCTTTGCGAAATTACTGGATTTTTTCAGGGCTGGAGGACATGGGGAGGGCAAATCTGTAGTTTTACTACAAAATCAACATGTTATGTTGGTAAATTCCTGTAATTTCGATTAAAATTCCCCGCCAATGTAAATTTACTACAGGTTTCAACCGGCACTGCCATGCCCCTGTGATCCACGGGCAACAACGACAACTAAAGGCAATGCTGGATATCGCCCTCTCAGGGCGGGCACCCGGGTCCAGTGAAAAACGGAACCGGGGTAATTTAAACAGGTGGCCTGGCATCACCGGGCGCACCCCACCAGAACGAACAGCGACGCCAGGCATCGACACCCCACCGTCGCCTACATTTAGAGTAGCAACATGGCCGACAAAATTACCGAGCTCAATAAAGACGTTGATCCTATTGAAACCCAGGAATGGCGGGACTCCATTGCATCAGTCATCAAGTTCCAAGGCATGGATCGTGCCCAGTACCTGCTCAAGAGCCTGATCAGCACTACCACCGAATCAGGCCAGCAGCTTCCTGTCGACTCTCTCACCACACCCTACCGCAACACCATTCCGAAAGAAGAAGAAGCCAAAATGCCCGGCGATATGCACATGGAGCGCAGCATCCGTGGCATTATCCGCTGGAATGCGCTGGCCATGGTGATGCGCGCCGGAAAGCTCGGTTATGACCTGGGCGGCCACATTTCCACCTTTTCCTCTGCCGCCACTCTCTACGATGTCGGCTTCAATCATTTCTTCCGCGGTGAAACCGGGGATCATGCCGGCGACCTGGTCCTGTTCCAGGGCCATGCCTCACCGGGCATCTATTCACGCTCGTTCGTGGAAGGCCGCCTGAGTGAAGCGCAGCTGGACAATTTCCGCCAGGAAGTGGACGGCAATGGCCTGTCCTCGTATCCACACCCGAAACTGATGCCTGATTACTGGCAGTTCCCGACGGTCTCCATGGGCCTGGGACCGCTGCAGGCCATTTACCACGCCCACGTGATGAAGTACCTCGACAATCGCGACCTGGTGAAGCAGGGCGAGCGCCAGATCTGGGCCTTCCTCGGCGACGGTGAATGCGACGAGCCGGAAACACTCGGCGCCATTTCACTGGCTGCGCGTGAAGGGCTGGGCAATCTCAATTTCGTCATCAACTGCAACCTGCAGCGCCTGGACGGCCCGGTGCGCGGCAACGGCAAGATCATCCAGGAACTGGAAGGTATTTTCCGCGGTGCCGGCTGGAACGTCATCAAGGTGGTCTGGGGACGGCACTGGGATGCCCTGCTGGCGAAAGACGTGGACGGCATCCTGCAGGCGCGCATGAACGAAGTGCTGGACGGCGAGTTCCAGAACTTCAGTGTCCGCGGTGGTGAATATGTGCGTGAGCACTTCTTCAATACACCGGAACTGAAGAAATTCGTGGAACACCTGACCGACGACCAGATCATGCAGCTCAACCGCGGCGGCCACGATCCGTTCAAGGTTTACGCCGCCTACAAGCAGGCCATCGAGTGTACCGACCGGCCAACGGTGATCCTGGCCAAGACGATCAAGGGTTATGCCTTCGGCTCCGCCCAGGGCGCCAACGCCACCCATTCCACCAAGAAGCTGAGCCTGGAAGAACTGAAACTGTTCCGCGATCGTTTCGGCATACCGATCCCCGATGACAAGCTGGAGGATGTGCCTTACTACAAGCCGGATGAAAACAGCCCGGAAATGGAATATCTGCGCCGCATGCGCGACAAGCTCGGCGGCACTTTACCGGCCCGGCGTGCAAAAACTGAAATACTGAAGATCCCGCCGCTGACAGCCTTCGAGACCCAGCTGAAGAGTACCGGTGAGCGCGAGATTTCCACCACCATGGCCTTCGTGCGAATGATTTCAACACTCGTGAAGGACAAGGAGATCGGCCAGCGCATCGTGCCCATCGTCCCCGACGAGGCGCGCACATTCGGCCTGGAAGGCCTGTTCCGCCAGATCGGCATTTACTCTGCCAA
>JALRBG010000033.1 GCA_023257855.1 Pseudomonadales bacterium
GTTAGATTGTTGAAGAAAACGTTTAGTATTTCAGCATTATTGAAGGGTGCAATAGCGCGGTGCCAGTGTCGTCACGGTCTTCAGTGGCAGCGACGGCAGTTTTGCCTTTCCCGAGGATTTTTCCGAACGCATCACCAGTGCTTCTGATATCGGCGCCCGGGGGCTCGGCTATGAACAGGTCGACCGCATCCAGGCCGGTGACCGTCGTGCTGTCGACCTGACTTTCGTAATGCAGATGAAGGCCAACCAGGTGGATACGGCACCTGCCTCCGCCTGGCTGACCCAGCGCTTGTCCGACCGCAGGGACCAGGCCGCCTTTATCATGAATTGCATTGACTGCCACCAGGTGCCAGGCCCGGAAGTGCGCCAATACGCCGCCTCCATCGCCGACCTACATGCCGCCGATCCCGAACAGGCGCTGCGCCAGAGCTGGGACAGCATCGTCAAGTACATGAACTTCCTGTCGGCCTGGGAATTCAGCCGCGGTGTCCGCGACGAGAGTGTCGAGCTCGACACGGAAGCGGTCTATGCTGTCGAAAACAGTGCGGACGTCGTCAATGTGATGACCACCGCGTTCAACGACCGCATGGATGATATCAGCGGCTACGAATGGGGCGCACCTGTCATCACCACACCGGACACTGCAGTCTGGGAGTATGCTGTGCCCGAACCGAACAATATCCGCGAAGCCGTCATGCTCGGCGACCCGGCCCGCCTGCTGGCCGCCGATGTGGGCGCCAACCGCATCGTCGGCATCGAGGTGCGCACCGGCAGCCAGCGCGACTACGAGGTGCCGACCGACTACACCATCGGCCCGCATTCCCTGCACCGCGGCCAGGACGGCACTCTCTGGGTGACCCCCCTGTTCAATAACACGGTGGCCCGCCTCAATCCCGATTCCGGTGAATGGGAAACCTGGCAGCTGACCACGCCTGAAGGCGGCGGTGTCGGCATCCATGACCTCAGCTTCAGTGCCGACCATGAACTGCTCACTGATGCCCGCGGCCGCGTCTGGTTCTCTGACATCGGCAACCGTGCCGTCGGCTATTTCGATCCGGCGGACGGCGAAACCCGCATCTGGAATACCCCGGTGGCGGAAAGCCGCGCCAATGACAGTGCCCTTTATGGCACCGCTGCCGTGTACGGCCTGGTCATGACCAGCGACCAGAAGGAAGTGTGGTACAGCCAGCTCGGCAACGGCGTGTTCGGCGGCTTCAATGTCGAGACCGAGGAATTCATTGGCCCCTTCGTCCTGCCCGATGCCAATGCCGGCCCGCGCCGCATTTCCATCAGTGACGACGACATCATGTACCTGGCCCTCTACGGCACCGGCCAGATCGCCGAGTTCGATATCAAGACGCGCCAGATGATCGCGATTCACGACCTACCCGACACCGCCTCTGCCCCTTACGCGGTGACCTGGGACCCGGTCCGTAAAGTGGTCTGGGCGGCGGTATCCAACAACGATGTCATTTACCGTTTCGATCCGGCCACGCGCGAATTCGGTGTGCTGCCACTGCCGCGCCCCCAGACCTTTATTCGCATGATCGATATCGATCCGGCTACCGGCGTGCTGGTGGCGTCGACGGCCAATATCGTCGAGGTGGTCAATGGCCCGCGCATGGCCATGATCATCGACCCCGGTGACGGCGCCTACCCCGAGCGCTTCCTTACCGCCACCGCGACTGCACCGCATCCGGCCGACTGACAGGAGAGACACCGATGAAACGTACTGCCTATTTATTACTCCTGCTCAACCTGCTGCCGGTTTCCGTGCTGGCCCAGGATGACGGCGAAAACCTGGTGACCAGCAAGATGTGCTACGCCTGCCATCAACTCGATGCGGCTTCGCTGGGCCCGCCCTGGCGTGCCATTGCTGCCCGCCACGGTGAGCGCCGCGAGGTCATGGTCGAGGTCCTGGCCGGCAAGATCATTCGCGGCGGCGGTGGCAACTGGGGCCTGGTACCCATGGTGCCAAACCAGCGTGTCAGCGAAGCGGAAGCCAGGACCATGGCACAATGGATCCTGGATCTCGCCGGCAATACCGGCAACAGTCGTTAAAACATCCTGGAGCCTGACATGGACAACACCCAGTACACCCGCCGGCAGATTCTCAAACCAGGACTGGCCGCCGCAGCCGCCATGCTGTTGCCGCCGGCCCTTGCCCGGGCAGCCACCAACGACAGCCTGCCGCTATTCAACGGCGTCATGCAGTTCGCCTACATCGTGCCCGATATTCACCAGGCCATGGCCGACTGGACAGCACGCCTGGGCATCGGTCCCTGGTTCCTGAACGAGCCCTTCGACCCGCCGCAGACGCTGTACCGGGGCCAACCCTCGCGCCCTCCCATCAACCTGGCCATGACCTATTCCGGCGCCATGAACATCGAGCTGATCCAGCCGCTGGACGAGACCCCGTCCGTGTACCGGGAAACCTTGGTGAAGAAAGGTTATGGCTTTCACCATTGGGGCCTGGCGGTGGATGACCTTGGCACAGCGCTGCAGGAGTACCTGGACCAGGGCTACGAGGAAGCCCACCGCGTCATCCTCGACGGCGGCAACCAGGTAGTCTATGTCGACACCACCCGGGACATGCCCGGCATGATCGAACTGATCGAGATCACCGATGGTGTGCGCACGGCGTTTGGCAACATGCACCAGATTGCCGAGAACTGGGACGGTGAAGCGCTGATTTACGGTGGCTGAGGTATCAGGATGGCAGGCAACAGGGGTATTGCTTACACGCTAAACCACTTTAATTAATCATCGTATCCTGCTGATTTATAATATTTTATATATTTTTTACTTTCATTTCTCGCCCTACCCACGCTACCCGAAACGAATAATTTTTCGCTAGCCGAAAATTGCTGGCGTTCACCCTTACATGCTAGAATCCGCGCTCCAAAATTGACCGAATTCCGAAGAGTAAAGACTTGAAAAGTCTGGCAATTCCAACCCCTTGCCAGCGGTCTTGTTTCGGGGTATCAGCAGAGCAGGAACCATAGCCCAATGCAGCAGTTAGCAGGACCACTCACCTACCAGGACTGGGACCTCGACAAGGCCCGCGAAGCAGTCCTGGAGTATGCCGGCCGCACCGGCGGCGTCATGATCGCCCTCCACAGGATCCAGGAAATTTTCGGTTATATCGATGACAGCGCCATGCCCATGCTGGGCAAGGTCTTCAACCTGTCCCGCGCCGAAGTGCATGGCATCGCCAGCTTCTACCACGACTTCAAGCGCGAAAAGCCCGGTCGCTATACCGTGAAGGTATGCCAGGCCGAAGCCTGCCAGGCCATGGGCTCGGAAAAGCTCACCGAGGAAATCAAGGCCTTCCTGGGCGCCGACTTCCATGAAACTTCTGCCGATGGCAACTTCACCCTGGAACCCGTCTATTGCCTGGGCAATTGCGCCTGCTCCCCGAACATCATGATCGATACACAGACCTACGGCCGGGTCAGCATCGACGGCTTCAAGTCACTGGCTAGTACGTTAGCAAAAGCAGTTAACGAGCAGGAGGCGAAGTAATGGTGAAGGTCTATATCCCCCGCGAAACCACTGCGGACTCCCTCGGCGCCGAACTCCTGGTCAAGGCCATCGCCACCGAGGCGAAATACCGCAAGCTCGACATTGAAATCGTACGCAACGGCTCCCGCGGCGCCTGCTGGCTGGAACCCCTGGTCGAAGTGGAAACGGACAAGGGGCGTGTCGGTTACGGGCCGGTTACCCTGGATGACGTTCCCGACCTGTTTGACGCCGATTTCCTGAACGACATTCAGTCAGGCGGCAAGCATGCCAAATTCCTCGGTGATGTGGATAAACTGCCCTGGTTTGCCAACCAGGAACGGCTGACCTTCGCCCGCTGCGGAATCATCGAGGCCACCAGCGTCGCCGCCTATGCAAGCCTGGGTGGTTTTGTCGGCCTGAAGAATGCCATGGCTACCACCCCTGACGGCATCATCGAGGAAATGAAGGCTTCCGGTCTGCGTGGACGCGGCGGCGCCGCCTTCCCCACCGCCATCAAGTGGCGCACCGTGGCCGACTGCAAGGCCGACCAGAAATACATTGTCTGCAACGCCGACGAAGGCGACTCCGGGACATTTTCCGACCGCATGATCATGGAAGGTGATCCGCTGTCCCTGGTGGAAGGCATGACCATTGCCGGCCTGGCCGTGGGTGCCGACAAGGGCTATATCTACCTGCGCTCCGAATACCCACTGACACAGAAGATCCTGAACGAGGCCATCGCCAATGCCGAGGCCGCCGGATACCTGGGCGAAAACATCCAGGGCTCCGGCAAGAATTTCACCCTGGAAGTGTTCATGGGTGCAGGCGCCTATATCTGCGGCGAGGAAACTTCACTGCTGGAAAGCCTGGAAGGCAAGCGCGGTCAGATCCGCTTCAAACCGCCCCTGCCCGCCATCGAGGGCCTGCATGGCAAGCCGACCGTGGTCAACAATGTCATTTCCCTGGCATCCGTACCCGTAATACTGGAAAAAGGCGGCAAGCATTACGCCGGCTACGGCCAGGGCCGTTCGCTCGGCACCATGCCCTTCCAGCTGGGAGGAAATATCAAAAATGGCGGTCTGGTAGAGAAGGGTTTCGGCTTAACGCTGCGCCAGCTCATCGAGGATTTCGGTGCCGGCACCGCGACCGGCAAGCCCGTGCGGGCGATCCAGGTAGGCGGCCCGCTGGGCGCCTACTTCCCGGCATCATTGCTGGACACGCCGCTCGATTACGAGGAGTTCGCCAAAGCCGGCGGTATGCTCGGTCATGGCGGAGTGGTAGTATTTGACGACACCGTGAACATGGCCAAACAGGCCCGTTTCTCCATGGAGTTCTGTGCCGTGGAATCCTGCGGCAAATGCACACCCTGCCGCATCGGCTCCGTCCGCGGCATGGAAGTGATCGACCGCATCGTCGGCGCGAAAAACGCCGAGGAACGCAACGCCGAGCACATCGTCCTCAAGGACCTGTGTGAAACCATGGAGTCCGCCTCCCTGTGCGCCATGGGCGGCCTCACCCCGGTACCCGTGATGAGCGCCGTTAAACATTTTGTGTCTGATTTTGAGAAAGAATTCCAGGACAGGTGAACGACATGACTTTATTTAAAGAGATTGATTACGGCACCCCGGCTTCCACCGCAACGGAAGAAGTCACCCTGACCATCGACGGCCAGGAAGTCACCGTACCCAAGGGCACCAGCATCATGCGTGCCGCGCAGATGGTCGGCACCACCATACCGAAATTGTGCGCGACTGATTCGCTTGAGGCATTCGGCTCCTGCCGTCTGTGCCTGGTGGAAATCGAAGGCCGCCGCGGTACACCGGCGTCCTGCACCACGCCAGCCGAAGAAGGCCTGGTGGTACATACCGAAAACGCCAAATTGAACAAGCTGCGCAAGGGTGTGATGGAACTCTACATCTCCGACCATCCGCTCGACTGCCTTACCTGCTCCGCCAACGGCGACTGCGAATTGCAGGACATGGCCGGTGCCGTTGGCCTGCGAGAAGTCCGCTACGGATATTACGGTGCCAATCACCTCGACGCCCCCACCGATACCAGCAACCCCTACTTCCAGTTCGAATCCAGCAAGTGCATCGTCTGCTCACGCTGCGTGCGCGCGTGCGAGGAAGTCCAGGGCACTTTTGCACTGACCATCGAGGGCAACGGTTTCCGCTCCAAGGTCAGCGCCGGCGTCTCCGAGGATTTCATGAATTCCGAGTGCGTCTCCTGCGGCGCGTGCGTACAGGCCTGCCCCACCGCGACCCTGATGGAAAAATCCGTGGTCCAGCTCGGTACACCGGAACACAGCGTGGAAACCACCTGCGCCTACTGCGGCGTCGGCTGTACCTTCCGTGCTGAAATGAAAGGCGACCAGGTCGTGCGCATGGTGCCGTCCAAGAACGGCAAGGCCAACGACGGCCATTCCTGCGTGAAGGGCCGCTTCGCCTTTGGTTACGCCACGCACAAGGATCGCATCACCAATCCGATGATCCGCGAAAACACCTCCGACCCCTGGCGCGAAGTCAGTTTCGAGGAAGCGGTCGAGTACACTGCCGGCAAGTTCAAGCAGATCCAGGAAAAATACGGCCGCAAATCCATCGGGGGCATCACCTCTTCCCGCTGCACCAACGAGGAAGTCTGGGTCGTACAGAAAATGATCCGCGCCGCATTCAGAAACAATAACACTGATACCTGCGCCCGCGTCTGCCACTCGCCCACAGGTTACGGCCTGAAGCAGACATTCGGCACCTCCGCCGGCACACAGGATTTCCGTTCAGTGGACCATACCGACCTGGTCCTGCTGATCGGTGCCAACCCCACCGACGCCCACCCGGTGTTCGCTTCCCGCATGAAGCAGCGTCTGCGCGACAACGGCGCCGACCTGATCGTGTGCGACCCGCGCAAGATCGACCTCGTTGAATCACCACATATCCGCGCGAATGTTCACATCCCGCTGACCCCGGGCGGCAATGTGGCACTCATCAATGCTCTTTGTCACACCATCGTCACCGAGGACCTGGCCGACTGGGATTACATCGCCGAGCGTTGCGATACTGAAGAATTCAACAAGTGGCTGGAATTCATCCGAGACGCGAAGAACGCCCCGGAAGCCGTGGCCGACTGGCTCGGCGGCGATGCCGAAAAGGTTCGCGAAGCGGCCCGCATGTATGCGAAGGCACCCCGCGCTTCCATTTACTATGGCCTCGGTGTCACCGAACATTCCCAGGGTTCCACCATGGTCATGGGCATGGCCAACCTCGCCATGCTGACCGGTAACGTGGGCAAGGACGGCGCCGGCGTCAATCCGCTGCGCGGCCAGAACAACGTGCAGGGTTCCTGCGACATGGGTTCCTTCCCGCACGAGTTCCCCGGCTATCGTCATGTCAGCGACGACGAAACCCGCAGCATCTTCTCCCAGGCCTGGGGCGTGGAACAGGATGCCGAGCCTGGTTTCCGCATCCCGAACATGTTCGATGCCGCCATTGCAGGCACCTACAAGGGCATGTTCGTACAGGGTGAAGACATCGCCCAGTCAGACCCGAACACCCACCACGTGGAAGCCGCCCTGGAAAACCTGGAATGCCTGGTAGTGCAGGACCTGTTCCTGAACGAAACCGCCAAGTTCGCCCACGTATTCTTCCCTGGCACCTCCTTCCTGGAAAAGGACGGTACCTTCACCAACGCCGAACGCCGCCTGGGTCGCGTGCGCCCAGTCATGGCACCGAAACCCGGCTTCCATGAATGGGAGGTGGCCACCGAGATATCCAAAGCGATGGGCTACAACATGCATTACGACACCAGCGCCGAGATCATGGACGAGATCGCGGCACTGACACCGACCTTCGCCGGCGTCAGCTTCGAACGCCTGGACAACGAAGGCAGTATGCAGTGGCCCGTCACCGATGAAGCCCCCAATGGCACCCCCATCATGCACATCGGCGGATTCGTGCGCGGCAAGGGCAAGTTTGAGGTGACCGAGTTCATTCCCACCGAGGAAAAAGTAACGAAGAAGTTCCCGCTGATCCTCACTACCGGCCGCATCCTCAGCCAGTACAACGTCGGCGCACAGACCCGCCGTACCGAGAACAACCGCTGGTTCCCGGAAGACATCCTGGAAATCCATCCGGAAGATGCCGCCGAGCGCAATATCAGGGACGGTCAGCTGATCAAGATCGCCAGCCGCAAGGGTGAAACCACCATGCATGCAAAAATTTCCGAACGTATGCAGCCCGGCGTTGTCTATACGACATTCCATAACCCGATCTCCGGGGCGAATGTTGTGACGACCGAATACAGCGACTGGGCCACCAGCTGTCCGGAATACAAGGTAACCGCCGTGCAGGTGACATTAACCGACCATATGTCCGAGTGGCAGAAGCAGTACCTGGCCTACAACGAAGAACGCCGGAAGCTGGCGGAAACAGGCGAGGAAGTCGCTCACTGAACTAACTGTACCAATTAAAAAAACCGGCCAACAGGCCGGTTTTTTTAGAGCTGCACTTTTTCCTAGCCACCGGGTCTTACTGGATGCCGGATACGTAAGCCTGCCAGTCCTGGGGGTTGTTCAGGTTGAGGAAGGTCGATGATGGAACTGAGGCTGCCTCAAGCGTGACCGGATTGCCGAACTCCAGCAATGCCTTCATGGAGCGCATGCCGCCAAGCTCGGTGCTGTCGGCCAGCAAGTCATCGAGATGCTCCAGCAGCATGCTGCTGGCCTTGAACACGCAGGGAAAGACTTCCTTTTCGTAGTGGCAGCTGTCGCCGTTGCCAATACCATCGACGAGCCGGGTCAGGGTATCGACCTGCAGGAGCGGCATGTCCACGGGAATCACCAGCAACAGCGCTTCATCCAAAACGCCCTGCTCCTGCATGAAATGCAGGGCGGCATGCAGGCCGCCGAGGGGGCCGCAGCCGGGAACCATGTCCTGGATGCACTCGTGCCCCTGGACGTCGCCGCTGATGAGAATCTCGTCGGCATCTGACATTTCCAGCAGCTTCAGCGCCTTCTCCAGCAGGGTCTTGCCCTCATGCTTGAGCTGACGCTTGTCCTGTCCCATGCGGGATGAGTTGCCGCCAGCCAGTAACAGGGAATAGAGCATCGGGCGTTACCTTGGGAATCAGGCCTGGGGCTGGTCGATGATTTGTACGTCGCGCTGGGGGAACGGTATCTCGATATTGTTCTCTGCGAGCGCCTTGACCACGGCCATGTTGACCTTGTACCGCGTCTGTAACATGGCGGTCGTCGGCACCCAGTAGCGCATGCCGATGTTGATGCTGCTGTCGGCGAACTCGTCGATGCCCACCTGCGGCGCCCTGTCATTGCTGACCTCAGCGACCGATTCTATGGCGGTTTTGATTACCGCCACGGGCAGCTCGGGATTTGACGAGTAGGAAATGCCGACGACACTTTCGACGATGCTGTTCACGCTGGAATTATGGATGATCTCGCCGACGATATGCTTGTTGGGTATGGTGATGCGGACTTCGTCTTCGTTGCTGAGAATGGTATAGGCGAGCTTCACTTACTTTACCACGCCGGTCACACCCTGTACGGAAATGGTATCTCCGACCACGAAAGGCCTGGCCACGATGATGCTGACGCCCGCGCCGTAGTTCGAGAGCAATCCCTGCAGCGCCAGTCCTGCACCCAGGGAGAGAGCGCCGATGGCGGCAACGATCTGGAAGCTGTACGTCACCAGATAGTTGACGATCAGGTCATAGACCTCCTGGGCCTGTTGTAATTCCTGTTCCATAAATCCTGCTCAATAAAATGTCGTTATGTCGGTTAAAGGACCTGCATGTTCTCTTCAGACCTGTACCCTTTCCTCTTTCCTCTTTCCTCTTATCTCTGCCCTTATGCCGGCTCTTCTTCCCTGCCATCCGCATACCGCGCAAACCTGCCGCGCGTGCCGTGCACCTGGTCATGCCTTTCCCAGGGCCAGCCGCCGAACTGGTCGCGCTGGTAGTCTACGAAAGCCTGCTGCAGTTCCGCCCGCGTGTTCATGACGAACGGCCCGTAATGGGCAACTGGCTCGGCGATGGGCTTGCCCTGCAACAGTAGCAATCGCGCCGGCTGGCTGCCAGTCTTTAGTGACACGGCCGCTTCGGACTGCAGCTGGATGCCTTGGCTGACGGCGATTTCCTGCCCGGCCAGGGTCAGGCTGTCGCCGGCATAGAAATACAGCACGCGGCTGAGTCCCGGCACCGCGGCCGGCAATTCCCACTGTGCTCCGGCTGCTAGCTCAATCAGCCAGACCGCCACGTGATTGGCGGGGTTCGCTGCCCAGGAGTCCGGCGGTGGTGAAGGCGCCCTGGCGCCGGCATACTCGCCGGCCACCACTTCCACGCTGACGGCTTTGCCATTGGCATCTGTTGCGTGTTTTACCGGAATATCCTTGTCCCAGAACATGGTGAAATGCGGCTCCACCATCTTGCTGGCGGCCGGCAGGTTGAGCCAGATCTGGAACAGCAGCAAGGGATTGGCTGCGTCCTCTTTCACCAGGGGAAACATCTCGCTGTGCTGAACACCCTTGCCCGCCGTCATCCACTGGACGTCGCCATGACCGTAACGGCCTGCCGCACCAAGGGAATCGGCATGGTCAACCAGGCCATTCTGCACAATGGTGATGGTTTCGAACCCGCGATGGGGATGTCCGGGGAAGCCCGGCACCTTGTCACCGTGGTACATGCGAAAGCCATCGCGTTTCTCGAAATCCTGGCCGATGTTGCGCCCGGCCAGCGAAGCCGCCGGCCCCATTTCACCGTTGCCCTTCGGAAAGTCATCCTGGTGAAAGGCACAGAACAGGAACGGATCGGCGGTTTGCCAGTGGAAATCGAGGGGCTGGATTGAAAGGATGGGACTGCTCATATAACTCTCGGTATTTAAGTGACTAGTTACCAGTGACTAGTCACTCGCCACTAAATCAGTGAAATAAAAGGTATCAGTGAAATATACAATAAAGCGCCTATCATAACGACATAGGCGATATAGCGAACGGGATTCTCCCGCGCGATATCGAGAAAAGTGCGGGCCTTGCCTGCCTCTTTCAAGGCCTGGTATTCGCCGCGCATGCGCTGGAAGCGCTCCTCGGCATAGGCATCGAGCAAGGCCTTGGCCTGCGGCAATTGCTCGTCATGGCGCAGCCACAGGGCAGGCATGGAAATACCCCAGCTCCCCGCACTGGTTTCATAGACTTCGATGTCATGCTCCTCCATGAGGGCATGAATCTCTTCCAGCTCATCCGCCGGCATGTGCCTGAGCCTGACCAGTTGGGTCGCCATTAATGCCCCAGTATTTCACTATTCGTGGGTACCTATGTTACCCCAGAAGTTAATTGGATTGCGCCGCTTGCGCACAATCCCTGTACTTTTATTCGAGCGGTCCCCGCGGTATCTTGGTGCCATGAAACGTTGTTCCGGTTTGCTCGCGTATTGCTTTCTGGTGAGTTCTGCAGTCCACGCCCAGGATGAAGAACCCTGGTCGTTCAATTTCTTCCTGGAAAACGACCTGTTCGCGAATACCGATCTTAACTACACCAACGGCGTCCGCTTCTCCTCCATATCCCCGGACCTGGACAGTTTCGAGGATCCCAATGGCCATAAATATCCCTGGGTGGAAAAACTCAACGGCATCCTGGCCTTCGTGCATCCGGACCCGGCCAATCCCAACACCGATCCGGTAAACCAGAACATGGTGATCAGTTTTGGCCAGCTCATGTTCACACCCACCGACAAGTTTCGCACCACGCTGGACCCGGATGACCGCCCCTATGCCGGCTATCTCTACCTTGGGCTCGGCTACCACGCACGGACCGGGGACACCCTGCATTCCACCGAATTCAATTTCGGCGTGGTCGGCCCTGGCGCACTGGCCCGGCAGGCGCAAAACCTGGTTCATGATATCGGCGGCTGGGAGCGCTTCGCGGGCTGGGACAACCAGCTGAAAAACGAGCCTGCCTTCCAGCTGGTCTTCGAACGCAAGCACAAGAACGGCACAATCAACCTGGGAGTACTCGACGATATCGAAGCGGAGCTCATCACGCACTGGGGCGGCAGTATCGGCACGGTGGCCAGCTATGTAAACCTCGGCACGGAGTTCAGACTGGGCTGGGATCTGCCCGATGATTTCGGCACCTCGACCCTGCGCCCCGGCGGCGACAACAACACCCCCGGGCTGACCCGGTCGGATGACAGCAGGATACGGCTCCACGGCTTCATCGCGATGGACGGCAGGCTCATGGCAAACAACGTCTTCCTAGACGGCAACTATTTTCGCAGCAGCCACAGCGTGCAACGACGCGAGACAGTGGCGGATATTGCCGCCGGCATTGCCGGCAGCTGGGAAAAACTGCGCTTTTCCTATGCCCACATCTACCGCACCAAGGAGTTCTACGGGCAGCAGGAAGGCCAGTTCTACGGCGCTTTTTCCCTTTCCTACCTCTATCAGTTTTGACGCCGGAGCGCTTTCTTGGCGGGCCCGGAACGATATGCTTTAATCAGCGGTCTTATCTCTCCGTAACCACATGAACAGCCCCCTCAATAAGGAGTTAAGGATGCATTCCGCGCGCACATACTTCGAGACCTCTTTCAGAACACTCATCGCAGGCTTGTTGCTTTTCATCCTGGCCGCCTGCAGCGAATCCCCGGCTCCTGAAGCGACCGATGCGGGCATGGGTGCTACCGCCGCGGATACCGGCTATACCCTCATCGAGCGGGTGGAAGCCGACAGCAGCGAGATCGTCATTCCCTACAGCAAGTACGAACTGGACAACGGCCTGACCGTCATCATTCATGAAGACATGTCAGACCCGCTGGTGCACGTGGATGTGACCTACCATGTCGGTTCTGCCCGCGAGGAAGTCCGTCGCTCAGGCTTCGCCCACTTCTTCGAGCACATGATGTTCCAGGGCTCCGAGCACGTGGCTGACGAACAGCACATCGGCATCGTCACCGAATCCGGCGGCACCATGAACGGCACCACATCCTTCGATCGCACCAACTATTTCGAAACCGTGCCCAGCAACCAGCTCGAAACCATGTTGTGGCTGGAGTCCGACCGCATGGGTTATTTCCTTGATGCGGTCACCGAAGAAAAATTCGAAGTGCAGCGCGACACGGTGAAGAACGAACGTGGCCAGAGCTACGAGAACCAGCCCTACGGACTGTGGTCGGAAAAGATATTCACCTCCATTTTTCCCGTTGAGCATCCCTACGCACACATGCCTATCGGTTTCATCGAGGACCTCGATGCCGCGGACCTTGACGACCTGAAGAGTTTCTTCCTGCGCTGGTACGGCCCGAACAATGCCACCCTGACCATCGGTGGTTATGTCGATGAAGAGGAAGTCATGGACCTGGTGGTGAAATACTTCGGCGAGATTCCCCGGGGTCCCGACGTGGAAAGCGACGTGAAACAGCCCGCCGTGCTCGATGCGGACCGCTATATTTCCTATGTCGACCGCAACATCCGCTTTCCCGCCCTGTTCATCGCCTTCCCGACCGTGAATTCCGACCATCCGGACAACGTCGCCCTGGAAGCGCTTAACGAAATCATTACCGTCGGCCGCAAATCCTTTTTCTACAAGGAGTTCGTACTGACGCAGAAAGCCATCCAGGCCAGCGGCTTCAACTTCCCGCAGGAACTGGCCGGCCTGATCACCTTCCTGGTATTGCCCTTCCCCGGTACTCCCCTGGCGGATTTCGAGGCGGATATGCGCAACATCCTCGCCAACTTCAGCGAGGACGATATTACCGACGAGGTACTGCAGATCTACAAGTCCACAAACGAAGCGGCACTGATCAATTCCCTTGCCAGTGTAAGTGGCAAGGTCGGACAACTGGCCATCAACGAAACGTTGCTGGGCGACCCGAACCAGATCCAGAAGGACCTCGACAAGATCCGCTCGCTGACCAGGGAAGACGTGCTGCGCGTATACAACACCTATATCAAGGACAAGCCCGCCATCTACCTGAGCGTGGTGCCCGAGGGTGGCGAGGACATCGTCGCCATGCCGGACAATTTCACGATCCCGACCCCGCCGACGCGTGTGGGCAGCTCCACCGACGAACTGGAAATGCGCGACGCGCCCGAGTCCTTCGACCGCAGCGTCCGCCCGACTCCGCCGCCGAACCCCCTGGTCACCATGCCTGACTTCTGGCGCCAGGACCTGGACAACGGCATCAAGGTCATCGGTACTGCCAACGCAGAAGTGCCGCTGGTCACCATCCAGCTGGATTTCGACGGCGGCCACCTGCTGGAGTCTCCGGACAAGTACGGTGTCGCCAGCCTGACCGCGCAGATGATGAACGAAGGTACCGAGAACTTCAGCGCCGAGGAGTTCGAGAATGAACTGGACAAGCTGGGCAGCAGCATCAGCGTCTTTTCCGGCAACGACAACTTCACTGTCACCATGCAATCGCTGCTGCGCAACATCGATGCGACCCTGGTGCTGCTGGAGGAACGCCTGTTCCGTCCCGACTTTACCCAGGCCGACCTCGATCGCCTGCGCCAGCAACAGGTCGAAAGCCTGGAAGCGGCCAAGGAAGAACCTTCCGGGATCGCCGGCATCGTCTACCCGAAACTGATTTATGGCGAAGACCATGCCTATGCCGTCTCGGCGGCCGGCACGATCCCGACACTGCAGGGCATCACCCTGGACGACATTCACGCCTTCGCCGACCAGAACCTGGTGAGCCAGGCACTGAAAGTGTCCGTGGTCGGTGAACTCACCCAGGAAGAAGTGCTGGAAAAAATCGGTTTCCTGCAGGCGCTGCCGAATGAAGACGTGGAACTGCGGCCGCAGCCCGGCGTCACCAACATCGACGAGACCACCATCTACCTGGTGGACAAGCCGGGCGCTGCGCAATCGGAGATCCGTATCGGCTACCTCAGCGACGTCACTTATGATGCTTACGGCGAATACTGGGAGCGTTTCCTGATGAACTACACGCTGGGCGGCGCCTTCAACAGCCGCATCAACCTGAACTTGCGTGAAGACAAGGGCTACACCTATGGTGCCCGCAGCGGCTTCAGTGCCGGCATGCTGCCCGGCCCCTTCACGGCATCCGCCAGCGTACGCACCGATACCACCGCCGATTCCGTGGTGCAGTTCATGAACGAGATCACTGGTTACCGCGACAACGGCATCACGCCGGAAGAACTGGCGTTCACCAAGGACGCCATCGGCCAGAGCGAGGCCCGCGACTACGAAACCCCGGGGCAGAAAGCACGCCTGCTCGACCAGATCATCACCTACGACCTGCCGCCCGACTTCGTGCGCCGGCAGCAGGCGGTGATCACCGGCATGACGCAGGAGCGCATCCAGGCGCTGGCCCGGGAACACCTGCCGGTGGAGCAAATGAAAATCGTGGTGGTCGGAGACAAGGCCGTTGTCGGCGAATCATTGGCCGCACTGGGATACCCTTTCGTTGAACTTGATGAGGAAGGCAATCCCGTCAACTAACTCTTAAAAGTTCCTTCTTTCATCGACAAGACTCTGGCCGTCGCGTTACCCGGCGTCGGTCAGAGGAAGGGACATTCCCTCCTGCTGGGCAAATCAACGTCCTCATTGCTCCGACCAGAACGGGGAAATCGATACCCCCGTGTCGGTCAGAAGTGGGGACATTCCCTCCCCGGGGTTATCGATGTCCCCTCTTACCCTTCGATACATTCAAGGTTTTGTTCCGGAATCCAGCGCTGGACCGGGCTGCCCTGGCGGCGACCCCGAGCAGCGAATGTCCCTCCTCCGAGCTGAGAGGGGTTGGAGCCAGGTCAGCCGTAAAAAGCCTCATCCTCAGGTATCGGATCAAAACCTGGCCGCGAATGTCCCTTCTCTGAGCTGAGAGGTGTTCGGGGCGAGCTAACTGGGAAATAGTTTCCCAGTAATGATTTCCAGAGCATAAAAAAAGGGCGAACTTTCGTTCGCCCTTTTTCAGGTATTTCCGATGCTTAAAGTACCTTGGAAATCGAATCCGCCAGGTAATCAATATTCTTCTTGTTTATACCTGCCACGTTGATACGTGACGAACCAACGAGGTAGATGCTGTATTCCTTCACCAGTTTCTCCACCTTGTCCTTCGGCAGGCCGAGGAAGGAGAACAGGCCCTTCTCGTTCTGGATATAGGAGAAGTCCTGGCTCACGCCGATGGCCTTCAGCTTGCTGACCAGGTCGCGGCGCAGGCCGTTGATGCGGTCACGCATCTCGGTCAGCTCGTCGTTCCACTCCTTGGTCAGTTCGGCATCGTCCAGGATCATGGCGACAAGATAAGCGCCATGGGCCGGGGGTACGGAGTAAATCTGGCGGGCGGTGGCCACCACCTGGCTGCCGACGGCCTTCGCCACTTCACTGTTGGAGGTGATGATGGTGACGGCACCGACACGGTCGCGGTACAGGCCGAAGTTCTTCGAATAGCTGTTGGCGATGATGAGTTCCGGCAGTTTTTCCGCCATCAGGCGGGCGCCGTAGGCATCCTCGTCCAGGCCGTCGCCCAGGCCCTGGTAGGCCATGTCGATGAAGGGCGTGAAGCCGTTCTTCAGGGCAAGCTCAGTGACTTCTTCCCACTGGGCGGCACTCAGGTCGGCGCCGCACGGGTTATGGCAGCAGCCGTGCAGCAATACCAGGTCACCCTTCTTCGCGGTTTTCAGCGAACCCATCATGGCGTCGAAATCCAGGCTGTGCTTCGCATAGTCGTAGTACGGGTACTCTTCCAGGGTCAGGCCGGAAGACGACAGCAGCGGCACGTGGTTCGGCCAGCTCGGGTTGCTCACGAAGATCTTACTGCCCGGGGCGGCGCTGTTGATGAATTCCGCGGCCAGGCGTAGTGAACCGGAACCGCCGGGGGCCAGCACGCAGCTGGTGCGGCCGTCCCTGATCACCGGGTGGGCATTGCCCAGCACCAGGTCCAGGGTGTGCTTGATGAAGGATTCCGGACCGGCCTGCGCGATGTAGGCCTTGGAATCTTCCTCGTCGCATTTGCGGCGCTCGGCGGTCTTCACCGCCTTCATGACCGGGCAATTGCCTGCCTCGTCCTTGTAGACGCCCACGCCCAGGTCGATCTTGCTGGGATTGGTGTCTTTCTTGAACGCCGCTGACAGTCCGAGAATGGGATCCGGTGGCCTTGCTTCGATTGCGTCAAACATTGCTGTGTCCAGGGTTACGGTTTATGAAAAAAAACGGCGCGAATTATACCAGCATGTTTCAGGAAGCGCCGACTAATAATCAGTTAATGGCGCCAAAATCCTTCAGTTCACTGGCGATGGTGCCGGCGATCTCGGCGTAGCCTGCCGCGTTGGGATGCACGGTATCGGATTTCTTCGAAGGCTGGGACAGCACATCGGCAATCACCTCCGGGATGAAGGCAATACCGGTGGCATCGGCAACCGTCTCGTAGACATCCTCGCTGTTGAGGAAAATGCCGGGCGCAGGTACACCAAGCAGCAGGACTTCGATGCCGCGGCTCTGTGCCATGCTGATCATGGCCCGGAGATTGCCTTCGAGTTCGCTGACCGGGCGTTTGCGCAGGAGATCGTTGCCGCCATGGCACAGGATGAGCAGGCGCGGCCGGTGCTGGTCGAGCAGGCGTTCGAGGCGCGCCCTGCCCTGACCGCTTTCCTCACTGGAAACACCGGCATTGACAACGGTGCGGTTGATGAGCCGCGACAGCTGCGCCGGATAGCTGCCGTCGGCCGGCGCACCATTGCCGGCCGTCAGGCTGTCGCCGAACGCGAGGATGACGGCATCCGGCGCCAGGGGCGACAGCAACTGGTCGCCGCCGCAACCAGACAGCAGCAGAATACCGGTCAACAACCAGGCCAGCCGTTTCATGATTGCTCCTCATGCGTCAGCAGGCCCTTGGCTTCCTCGTAGGACAACTCGCCGATGCCGGCCATGTCCATGGACAACCCCAGCGACTTGCCGAGGATATAGGCGAGGATGCGGCTGTTGTATCCAAGCGCTTCCTCGAACACCGGCAGCACATCCGCAACGCTTTCCGCATTCTCCAGCGCCGCTTGCAGCTTGTCCTGCTCTGCCGTGATCTCCTGCATGAACGCCTCGTCATGGGTCATGGCGGGATCGAGCGCCATGGACCAGGTGCGGTCCTCGTGCAGGATGCACTCACCAATATAGCGGCCGCGGTACGGCGTACTCCACTCGGCAGGCCCCACCATCAGCAGCTTGTAGCAGCCGTCGGTCTGGTAGAGAAAATAGCGCTCGCCGGGCACCGGGTTGAAGCGGATGGCGCTTTTCAGCACAAACATCGAGGTGAACAGCTCCATCTGCACCTGATCGATTTTCTTCGGCGGCAGCAGGCGGTCGAGGCGATGGCGGTCGATGCCCTGGAGAATGGGAACGAGGCCCTTGCCCTGGGGGTTGGGATTTTCTGGCATGGAACGAATTATATCGGATTGCGGTGAATGATTCGCATCACCAGAAACCTTTATCCTTTATCCTTTATCCTTTATCTTGTCCCCTGCAACCTGTTGACGAGAAGTATCCATGGATCCAGCCTATCTGTTCCAGACGATTATTATCCCCTTCGGCCTGTTCCTGGTCATGATGGGCCTAGGCCTGACCTTGTCGGTCGACGATATCCTGCGCGTGGTCATCATGCCCAAGGCGGTGCTGGTAGGCCTCGCCGGCCAGCTGCTGCTCCTGCCCTTGGTGGCATTCGGCCTCGCCTTCATCATGAATCCCGCCCCCGTCATCGCCATCGGACTCATCCTGCTGGCGGCCTGTCCCGGGGGCATCACATCCAATGCCTACGTGTTTGCCAGCCGCGGCGATATCGCCCTGTCCGTGACACTGACCACCGTGGCCAGCCTGTTCACCGTGGTCACCATGCCGTTGCTGGCCTGGCTGGCCCTGACCACCTTCGCGGAAGGCAGTGAACTGGTCAGCGTTCCCGTGGCAGGCATGATGAAAAGCCTGGCCCAGCTGACCCTCCTGCCGATCGCCATCGGCATGGGCATCCGCAAGTTCAAACCGGGTTTTGCCGAAAAAATGGTGGAGCCGGTGCGCAAGATGGCGATCGCCATTCTGATCATGGTGATCATCACCAACACGTATTTCAGTATCGACACCTTGAAGCAATATATCGTGCAGGCCGGCGTCGCCGCCTTCGTGCTGAACATCACCTGCATGTCGCTGGGTTACGGCCTGGCCCGGCTGAGCAAGCTGAATGCGTACCAGACCATTTCCATCACCTACGAAGTGGGCATCCAGAACCTGTCCCTGGCGCTCGTCCTGGCCAATACCCTGCTGGGTGTTCCGGACTATGCCGCGGTCACCCTGATCTATGGGTTTTTCATGAAGATGACCGCGCTGAGCTTCATGGCCTATGCGCGGAAATTGAAGGGAATGGAGAAAGCCGCCGGGGAAGCCGTATCCACGTAGTAGTGGCTAGTGGCTAGTATTAAAATATTATTTGATTTCCAGTCGTCACTCGCCTCTCGTCACTTCAGTTCGTCGTTCATCCGTTTGACTTTGGCTTTCAGTTTTTCCTTGTAGGCAGCCAGTTTTTTCGCGACGTCCGCATCGAACGCCCCGATCATTTCCGTCGCCAGGATGCCTGCATTCTTCGCACCATTGAGCGCCACCGTGGCCACGGGCACGCCGCCCGGCATCTGCAGGATGGAAAGCACCGAATCCCAGCCGTCGATGGAATTGGATGACAGGATCGGCACACCGATCACCGGCAGCGTGGTCAGGGAGGCGACCATGCC
>JALRBG010000049.1 GCA_023257855.1 Pseudomonadales bacterium
CTTCCCGATGTTCGAGTACGACGACAAGGAAGGGCGCTTTGCCGCTGTTCACCACCCGTTCACAGCGCCATCCTGTACACCGGAGGAGCTGGAATCCAATCCGGACAAGGCGCTCTCACGCGCCTATGACATGGTGATGAACGGCACCGAGCTGGGCGGCGGCTCCATTCGTATCAACCGCAGCGAGATGCAGCAGGTCGTATTCCGCATTCTTGGCATCAGCCCTGAGGAAGCGGAAGAGAAATTCGGCTTTCTGCTCAATGCCCTGCGTTACGGCTGCCCGCCTCACGGCGGCATCGCATTCGGGCTGGATCGCCTGGTCATGATGATGAGCGGATCGACCTCCATACGCGACGTCATTGCATTCCCGAAAACCCAGTCTGCCAGCTGCCTGCTCACGGATGCCCCTGGCACGGTCAGCAGCCAGCAGCTGCGTGAACTGAATATTCGCCTGCGCGAAGCGCCGAAAGCCGACAAGCCTGACGGCGGGCCCGGCCAGTAAGACGCCCGGGCTTCTAATCTCGCCGCCAGTTGGTTAGTGTAAGCAGCGAAACGGCGCGGGATAGCAGTACGGCGAATTTTCGGGGGAGCCTATGGCAGGTCACAGTAAATGGGCCAATATCAAGCACCGCAAGGCGGGGCAGGATGCCAAGCGCGGCAAGGTATTCACCAAGATAATCCGCGAGCTGACCGTAGCCGCCCGCCAGGGTGGCGGGGTGGTTGCCGACAACCCCAAGCTGCGCGGTGTCGTGGACAAGGCGCTCAGCGTCAACATGACCAGGGACACCATCGAGCGCGCCATCGAGCGCGGTGCCGGCACGGCAGAAAATGACAACCTGGAAGAGCTGAGCTACGAAGGCTATGGTCCGTCAGGTGTCGCCATCCTTCTGGAGACCCTGACCGACAACAAAAACCGGACTGTTGCCGAAGTGCGCCATTGTTTTTCCAAGCATGGCGGCAACCTGGGAACCAATGGCTCCGTCGCGTACCTGTTCACGCGCACCGGCGTGATTTCCTACCCGAGAGGCGTGGACGAGGACAAGCTCATGGAGCTTGCCCTGGAGGCTGGTGCCGAGGACATCGTCAACAATGAAGACGGCTCCATTGACGTGCATACCGTCTTCGAGCGTTTTGGCCAGGTAAAGGATGCACTCGACAACGCCGGCCTGGAAGCCGGCAGTGCCGAAGTGACCATGCTGGCAAGTACCGTAGTGGACCTGGGCATCGAAGATGCCGAAAAACTGCTCAGGCTGGTCGAGCAGCTCGAGGATCTGGACGATGTCCAGAACGTGTATACCAACGCCAATTTCTCGGATGCGGTGATGGAGCAGCTGAGTCAAGCCTCCTGATAACAGTGAATAAGAGCCGGGCCAACCGGGAGCATAAATGACAGTCATTCTGGGTATCGACCCGGGTTCACGTATCTGCGGATACGGCCTCATCAGGGTGCGGGGTAACACCTTTGACTATATTGCCAGCGGCGTCATCCGCATGGGTGAGCAGGCATTTCCCGACCGTCTTCACACCATCTTTACCGACATATCCGATATCATTGACGAACACACGCCGGACGTGGTCGCCGTGGAAGAAGTATTCATGGGGAAAAATGCCTCATCGGCCCTGAAGCTTGGCCAGGCCCGCGGCGCCGCCATCGTGGCCTGCACCCATCATCGGCTGCCTGTGGCGGAGTATGCGGCGCGCAAGGTAAAACAGGCATTGGTCGGTAAAGGGCAGGCTGACAAGAAACAGGTCCAGCAGATGGTAAAGTCACTGCTGGGGCTGTCCCGCGTGCCGCCGGAAGATGCGGCTGATGCGCTGGCCATCGCCATCTGTCATGCCAACACGCAGCATACCCTGGTGAAGATGGCCGGGGTAAAAAGCGGTCGCCGCGGACGTTTGCGGGAAAGTTGAAACCGGGTGAAACCGGGTAAGGGTGGATTGTTTCAATGATAGGCAGGATAACAGGCGTCTTACTGGAAAAAGACGATCAGCAGGCGCTGATCGACGTACGTGGTGTTGCCTACGAAGTGCTGGTTCCGTTAAGCACGTTTTTCAGCCTGCCGCACCCGGGTGAAGGGGTGACCCTGCATACCCATTTTGTCGTGCGCGAAGACGCGCAGCTGCTGTTTGGATTCCTGCAGGAACAGGAACGCAGCCTGTTTCGCATCCTGATCCGGGTTAACGGTGTTGGCCCCAAGCTGGCATTGGCCCTGCTGTCGGGCATGGAGGTGGCCGACTTTGTACGCTGCGTGCACCAGGATGACGTCAATGCCCTGGTGAAATTGCCGGGCGTCGGCAAGAAAACGGCCGAGCGGCTGATCATTGAGATCAAGGACAAGCTCAAGGAATGGGACGGGACTGCGGTCGCAGCAGGCGCCAAGGAGAAGGCAAGGGCAGGCCGGGATGCGAGCTATGAAGAAGCCGAGACTGCGCTCATCAACCTGGGCTACAAACCCCAGGACGCCGGGCGTGCGGTGGCAGGGGCCGCGAAAATACTTGAAGAATCCGGGCAGGTGCCTGATAGTGAAAGTCTGATCAGGACCGCTCTCAGGAACATGTCCTGATACCAGGGGAAATTGCACAGAAGCAATGCGCGAAGAAGACAGAATTATCACATCCAGCGACAAGTCCGGGGAGGATTTCCAGGACAACGCTATCCGCCCCGCCAAACTCAGTGATTACATAGGCCAGCAGGCCGTCAAGGACCAGATGGAAATCTTCATCAGCGCCGCCCGCAACCGCGGTGAGGCCCTTGACCATGTGCTGGTATTCGGCCCGCCCGGGCTGGGTAAAACCACGCTCTCCCATATCATCGCCAACGAAATGGGCGTCTCCATGAAAAGCACAGCCGGACCCGTACTGGAAAAGGCCGGCGACCTGGCGGCCATGCTGACCAACCTGGAGCAGGGCGACGTATTGTTCATCGATGAGATTCACCGCCTGAATCCGGCCATCGAGGAAATCCTCTATCCCGCCATGGAGGATTACCAGCTCGATATCATGATCGGTGAAGGCCCGTCAGCCCGTTCCCTGAAACTGGAGTTGCCACCGTTCACGCTGGTGGGTGCGACGACCAGAGCGGGCCTCCTGACCTCTCCCCTCAGAGACCGCTTCGGCATCGTGCAGCGCCTGGAGTTTTATTCCATGGCCGAACTGGCCGATATCGTGAGGCGTTCGGCAGCCATCATGGGGATCGCCTGCGACAATGACGGCGCTGTTGAGATCGCCCGGCGCGCCCGTGGTACGCCACGCATCGCCAACCGTCTCCTGCGCAGGGTGCGTGATTATTCCGAGGTCAAGGCGGATGGCAGGATCGGCGGCGAAGTCGCCGCCATTGCGCTCGATATGCTGAGTATCGACAAGAACGGTTTCGATCACATGGACCGGCGCCTGCTCATGACCATGATCGAGAAATTCGATGGCGGCCCTGTCGGTATCGACAGTATTGCCGCAGCGATAAGCGAGGAGCGCGGCACGATAGAGGATATTCTTGAACCCTACCTTATCCAGCAGGGCTTCATCCAGCGCACGCCGCGCGGCCGCATGGCGTGCGCCAAGGCCTACCTTCACCTCGGCCTGTCGGAACCGCCCAAGCCGACGAGCCAGGGCGGCCTGTTCGAGTGACGGACGCCTGATCTCCAGCTTTGCCGACGGCGGGATCAAGGGCATGTTGGCGCGGGAAAGGATGGGCCCGGTGACGCGACGCATGATCTTTCGGCCCGGTTGGACGACGCTGGTCCTGGCGGCTGTCTTGGCTGCTCTGGCCGGCTTGAGTTTCTGGGTCATGACGCACCGCGCGCGGGTCGCTGCGCCCGAGCCGGCCTCCGCGCGGGC
>JALRBG010000064.1 GCA_023257855.1 Pseudomonadales bacterium
CTGCCCTGGAGCCGGGTGGTGGCTTTCGATGCCGCGACCGGCGAGCAGCGCTGGTTGTATGACCCGCAGGTGCCCGGCGAATGGAATATCAACGTCTGCTGCGGTCTCGACAACCGCGGCGCCGCCGCCTGGAACGGCAAGATCATCTTCGGCACGCTGGACGGCAGGCTGATCGCCCTCGATGCCGCCACCGGGGAGCCGGTCTGGTCGGTGAAGGCGACCCCTGAGGGCCGCTACTCGATCACCGGTGCCCCGCGCGTGGCCGACGGCAAGGTCTTCATCGGCTCGGCCGGCGGCGAGTTCGATGTGCGCGGCCATCTCGATGCCTACGACGCCGAAACCGGCGAGCGGCTCTGGCGGTTCTGGACAGTTCCGGGCAATCCTGCCGACGGCTTCGAGGACGCCACGCAGGAAATGATCGCGGAAACCTGGATCGAAGCCGGCTGGTGGGACAAGGGTCCCGGCGGCACGGTATGGGATGCCATCACCTATGATCCGGCAACCGATCTCGTCATCTTCGGCACCGGCAACGGCGCACCCTGGGATGCGGTGGATCGCGATGCCGGGCAGGGCGACAACCTGTTCCTGTCTTCCATCGTGGCCGTGCATGCCGACGACGGCAGCTATGCCTGGCACTACCAGGAAACGCCATGGGAAACCTGGGACTACGAGACCGGCCAGCAGCTGATGCTGCTCGACATCATGGTTGATGGCCAGCAGCGTCACGTCGTCACCCAGGCCTCCAAGAACGGTTTCTTCTACGTACTCGATGCCGCCACCGGTGAACTGCTGTCGGGCGAGCCCTATACCGAGGTAAACTGGGCCACCGGCATTAACATGGAAACCGGCAGGCCCTTCGTCGTGCCCGAGGCGCGCACCAACCTGACCGGCGCCGTCTATAATCTTGCGCCGGGTCCGGCCGGCGGCCATGCCTGGCAACCCATGTCCTACAGCCCGCAAACAGGACTGGTCTATGTGCCGGCCACCACCCACTGGACGCTGACCGGCGACTTTGACCTGCGCGCCGATCACCTGCGGGAAAATCCCAACGCCCGGCAAAGCTTCACCGGTCGGCTGGTTGCCTGGGACCCGGTGAACCAGCGCGAGGTCTGGCGCGGCGAGGAACTCGTGAACCCGCGCGGCGGTGTACAGGTGATCGGCGGAGCGCTGGCGACAGCCGGCAACATCGTCTTCAACGGCAACTTGCCGAACCAGGAACTGGTGGCCTACCGCGCCACCGACGGCGAGAAGCTCTGGAGCTTCGATACCAAAACAGCCGTGTTCCCCGGCGCCATCAGTTATGCCGTCGATGGCGAGCAATATATCGCCGTCGCCGTAGGTGGTCCGGTTTCGGGTGGTTACTACGCGCCGAACGGGGCCCGCATGCTGGTCTTCAAGCTGGGCGGTGACGCAGTCCTGCCCGAGCTGCCGCCATTCACCCAGCGTCCCATCGCACCGCCAGCACAGTTCGCGTCGGCTGATGTCATCGCCCGCGGCGGCGCCGCGTTCGAGGAAAACTGCGCCATGTGCCATGGCACCGGGGGCAGGGCACGCTCCAGTTTCCCTGACCTGCGCCGGACCCCGGCATTGCATGACCAGGTGCTGTTCGACGCCATCGTGCTTGACGGCGTGTTGTCCAGCAACGGCATGGCGTCATTCAGGCAGTACCTGGAGGCGGGTAAAACCGAAGCGCTCCGTGCCTACATCATTTCACTGGCCGAAGAGGCGCTTGCGACAGAGTGAACCTGAAAGCGTTGTAGCCCGGAAGAGCTTCGCCAGAAGCGATATCCGGGAAGGTGTCTGCAAGACACCGCATTAAAATCCAATAAGTAACGATGAGGGGAGATAATCATGACATCCAAAGAAAGACGCACGGTGCCCCGTGAGGCTGTCGAACTCTACGACCAATTCATCCACGGCGAGATCGATCGCCGGTCATTCCTTAACGGGGTGAAAAAGTTTGCCGTCGCGGGCCTGACCGCCGGTGCCATTGTCGACGCCCTGATGCCGGACTATGCGATGGGCCAGCAGATTGCCCGTGACGATGAGCGCATCCGCGCCGAGTATGTCACGGTCCCGTCACCCAACGGCCATGGTTTTATCCGAGGCTACCTTGTGCGCCCGTTCAGCGCCGACAGCCGCTCCGCGGAGCCGGCGCAACTGCCGGGCATCGTGGTCGTTCACGAGAACCGGGGTCTCAACCCACACACGGAAGATGTTGCCAGGCGCCTGGCACTGGCCAATTTCATGGCCTTCGCACCGGATGTGCTGACCCCCGTGGGCGGTTATCCCGGTGATGACTACCAGGGCGGGCAGCTGTTCAGCCAGCTCGACGGCGACAAGCGCTTCGAGGACATCGTTGCTGCGGCTTTGTGGCTGAAGAACCGTGACGATTGCACCGGCAGGATCGGGGCGACCGGTTTCTGCTACGGCGGCAGCGTGTCCAACCAGCTGGCGGTACGACTTGGCGATGACCTGGCCGCGGCAGTTCCTTTCTATGGTGGCGCGGCGCCACTGGACCAGGTCGGCAACATCAGTGCGGCCATCATGGTCATGCATGGGGCGCTGGATACCCGCCTGGTGGAGGCCTGGCCGGCGTATGACCAGGCGCTGACTGCAGCCGGGGTGACCCATGAAGGACACATCTATCCCGGAGCGGTTCATGGCTTCTTCAATGACGCCACGCCGGAGCGCTACAACGACGCCGCGGCCACGGATGCCTGGAACCGGATGGTGGGGTGGTTCAATACCCACGTGAGGGGTTGATAGGCATGCCTTTAACCGATCAGCCTGGTAACCGCGACGGTTATCCAGGCTGACGGCCAGCCTGCATTAAACAATTATCTCTCTAGTCATCGTCACTGATGCGAAGCCCGTGATCTTCATTCTTGCCTTCAGCGCCGTGCTCAAGCCTGATCTTCAAAGACAGGTTGTTGCGTGAGTCGGCATTCTGCAATGCCACTTCCTCGCTGATTTTGCCAGCCTTGAAGAGGTCGTACAGCGACTGGTCGAAAGTTTGCATGCCTTCTTCCCGGTTTTTCTCGACGGCTTCCTTGATCTTGTCGATATCCCGCTTTTCGATGAGTTCGGATATATAGGCTGACTGAATCATGACCTCCATGGCCGGCACCACGTTGCCGTCCATGCCCTGCAGCAGTCGCTGTGAAATTACTGCCTTCAGGTTCAGGGACAGGTCGATAAGCAACTGATGTTGCGCGGAATCCGGGAAAAAGTTGATGATGCGGTCGATCGCCTGGTTGGCGTTGTTGGCGTGCAGGGTAGACAGGCATAAGTGTCCGGTTTCGGCGTAGGCGATGGCATGCTGAATGGTTTCCCTGTCCCTGATCTCCCCGATCAGAATGACATCGGGTGCTTCACGCATGGCATTTTTAAGGGCATTGGCATAACTCAGCGTATCAAGGCCAACCTCCCGCTGGTCGACCACCACTTTCTTGTGCTCGTAAACGAATTCCACGGGATCCTCGATGGTGAGGATATGCCCGTCTTTCTGTTGATTGCGGTAATCAATCATCGAGGCCAGCGTGGTCGATTTACCAGACCCGGTAGCCCCGACGACCAGGATCAGGCCGCGCGGTTCCAGTACGAGCTTTTTCAGGATCTGCGGCAGGTGCAGGTCCTCTATGCTGGGTATCCTGGACTTGATGTACCGGATGACCATGGACACTTCACCTCTTTGGCGATAGAGGTTCACGCGGTAACGACCCACATTGTCCATGTTGACGGCAAAATTGAGCTCCAGGGTCTTTTCGAATTCTGCCCGCTGCTGGTCGGTGATGAGCGAATACGCGAGCGTCTGGACTTGGCCCGATTGCAGGTTTTTGGAGGCAAGCGGGGTGGTCTTGCCCTTTATCTTGATGGTTGGTGGCGCACCGACACCGAAGAACAGGTCGGATGCTTCCTTATCAGCCATTAATTTCAGGAAGGGTTCGATATCCATGGTAGTCACCATCTGTCACTCGGTATTTGCAATCATGCCAGAAATACTATGCCGTCATTCGACCAAAATTGACACTTTAGGAAAATCCTGGCCGCTGGATAGTGACCGAAATCAATCAGGGGGTTTTTTCTTGCGTTCCGTTCGCTGTCAGGTTGAGCGCAGCAGCTCCAGTGGTTTCTGACGCAATACCGA
>JALRBG010000118.1 GCA_023257855.1 Pseudomonadales bacterium
AGTGCATGAACAGGGCGTCGTCATTTGCCAGGGCCATCAGGTCCAGTGTCACTTCGAAGCCCTCAAAATCCTTCATGCGCCGCACGCGCTCGTCTTCCTGGCCCATCGAGGCCCAGACATCGGTCACCACCAGCGATGCGCCCGGCAGGGCTTTCTCCGGGGTGCGCACCAGTTTCACCCGGGTTTTGTTTGCCTCCATGAGGGAAGCCATCGGCTCGTAGCCTTCCGGGCAGGCAATCACCAGTTCGAAATCAAGCTGATGGGCGGCATTGATATAGGAGTTGCACATGTTGTTGCCGTCACCTATCCAGACCACGGTGCTGCCCTGGATGTCGCCGCGATGCTCGAAGTAGGTCTGCATGTCGGCGAGCAACTGGCACGGGTGGTAGTCGTCGGTCAGCGCGTTTATCACCGGCACGGAGGAGTAATCGGCGAAGCGTTCGATCTTCTCGTGCTCGAAGGTGCGCACCATGATCGCATCCACCATACGGGAAAGAACCCTGGCGGTGTCTTCCACCGGTTCGCCGCGGCCAAGCTGCGTGTCCTGCGGTGACAGAAACAGGGCAGAGCCGCCCATCTGCGCCATGCCGGCTTCAAAGGAAACGCGTGTACGCGTGGAGGACTTCTCGAAAACCATCGCCAGCACCCGGTCCTTCAGGAAGGGGTGGGGGACGCGGTTGGCCAGCATGTTTTTCAGCTCGCAGGCGCGGTTGATGATGTCCCGGAATTCTTCGGGCGTGATGTCCAGCAGGGTGAGGAAGTGTCTCGTGCTCATTGCCCCTCTCCGTGTTGTTGAAAGTCCCTGACCAGTTCACTGATCACTTCGATGATGAGGTCGCTGTCGGCCTCGTTGATATTCAGCGGCGGCACCAGCCTGATGACGTTGCCGGAGGCGACGTTGATGAGGATGCCCCTGGCGCGGGACTGGCCAACCAGGTCGCCGCAGGGGCTGTCGAGTTCGATGCCGATCATCAGGCCCTTGCCGCGCACCGCTTTTACATGGGCAGCATCCTTCAGGCGCAGGCTGAGGCCGAACTTGATGCGATCACCCATGACGGTGGCGTTTTCCAGCAGGTTTTCCGCCACGATGGCATCGATCACCGCCAGTGCCGCGGCGCAGGCCAGCGGGCTGCCGCCGAAGGTAGTGGCATGGTGGCCGGGCTGGAAGATCTCGGCCGCACGGCCTTGTGCCAGGCAAGCGCCGATGGGGAAGCCGTTGCCCAGGCCCTTGGCCGTGGAAAGCACGTCCGGCAGGATATTGTTGTGCTGGTAGGCGAAGTACCTGCCGGTCCTGCCATTGCCGGTCTGCACTTCGTCCAGCATCAGCAGCATGTCATGTTCGTCGCACAGGTGACGCAGATCCGTCAGGTAATCCGCGGACGGCATGACCACGCCGCCTTCACCCTGGATTGGCTCGACCAGCACGGCCACGATGTTGTCATGGCTGTTGATCATCTTCGCGACGGCGGCAATATCGTTGAACGGGACCCGGTAGAAACCGTCGAGGAAGGGCGCAAAGCCGTTCTGGTGGCGGTTGCTGTGCGTGGCGGTCAGGGCACCCATGGTGCGTCCGTGGAAAGCGCCTTCCATGACGATGATGCCGGGCACATTGATGCCTTTGCTGTGGCCGAACATGCGCGCTAGCTTAATCTGGGCCTCGTTGGCCTCGGCGCCGGAATTGCAGAAAAACACGCGGTCCATGCCGGACATGCCGCAGAGTTTCTCCGCCAGCTGTTTCTGCAGGGGTACGCCGTACAGGTTCGAGGTATGCACCAGGGTCGCCACCTGGTCCTGGACCGCCTTGATGAATCCCGCATGGCTGTGGCCCAGCGCGCACACGGCGATGCCGCTGATGGCGTCCAGGTACCGCTTGCCCTCGGCGTCGATCAGCCAATAGCCTTCACCGCGGACAAAATCCACGGGAATGCGATTGTAGGTATTCATCAGTACCTGCGAGCCGGCCATTTTCGGCCTCCTTAAAATAAAAATGGCAGCGGTTGCTGCCAGGGAAGGGAGAAATTTTAATGAAACGGATTAGGAGATACAAGGCACAAGGTACAAGATACAAGGGTTGGCGCCCTAAAAGGGGGCTAAATTCCGGCTTTTGCTTGTACCCGGTACCTTGTATCTTGTGCCTGGCATACCGGATGTAATTCGCCGTCTTGTCGTCTGGAATTTTTTATGAACCCAATCGAGCTCAGTTTGTTCGTCAGTCGCATGGAGGCCGTCTGCGACGAGATGGGCGTGGTGCTGCGGCGCACGGCCTTTTCGCCCAACATCAAGGACCGCCTCGATTTCTCCTGCGCGCTGTTCGATTGCCAGGGCGAGCTCTGCGCCCAGGCCGCCCACATACCCGTGCACCTTGGCAGCATGGCCTATGCCATGGCTGATATCGTCGCGCGCTTCGACTGGGCCGAGGGCGATGCCGTCGTGCTCAACGATCCCTTCCTCGGCGGTACCCATTTGCCGGACGTCACCGTGGTCGCCCCGGTGTTTGTCGAAGGCACGCTGCAGGCTTTCGCCGTCAACCGCGCCCACCACGCCAACATCGGTTCCGACTCGCCGGGCTCCATGCCCATCACGCACCGGCTCGAGGAAGAGGGCATCATCATTTCG
>JALRBG010000151.1 GCA_023257855.1 Pseudomonadales bacterium
ATCATGCCTTCCGGATAACACGTCGACGACATCCACTGCGGCGAATTGCTCACGCCCACGTGATAGAGCGCCTGCGCAAAGCGTTGCTGGTATTCCGGTGTCAGCAGGCCCATCAGCGTGCCTGCCTGGACGTTGTGGCCGAAGGTCCACTGCTGAGACTGCAGGGTACGTGAGTTATAAAAGCCGTCCCAGTAGGGCGGCGGGTTGTCGCGCGTGTAGAGGGTGGGGCCGCCTCGCGATGCGGCCTGCGCCTTGAGCGCGTTGTAGTGCTCCTCCGCCGTGGCATAGGGATAAGGGCTTTTCAGGTCGGCGGCGGACTGCCCGTGATCGCAGTCGCCCCATTCGCCGACAAAGTTGCGCACCCACATGTCACCAACCTGGCCCGGGGTATTGCAGCGCGTGTAACGGGGATCAGCCCAGTAATCGGCGTCCTGGTAGAAGTCGCGTGTCGTGAACAGGTCGACGGGCAGCGGCTCTATGCCGGGTGGCGGGGCGTGTGCCTCGATGGCGGGGCGGTTTTCCGGGGTGACCTGCGCCAGCAAGGCTGGCGCAAGTGCTGCGGCAGCGATCAGGGAGATGGCCGAATGGCGAATGCTGGTCCCTGTGCGCACTGCCGTAATGTCCTTCCCGATCAGTTCGTGCCCGGAGACTTGCTGTTCCCGACAGCGCCCCACACCAGGAAGCCGGCGGTGACAATCAGTGCAAACCAGTTGAACAGGCCGTCCACAGACTCACTGAAACTGGCGCCGGAGACATTGTGGCTGAAGCTGAAATAGCCGAGCTTGATATCGAAGTACATCATCATCAGCGTGACCGGAATGAACAGCAGCCAGGGATGCTGGCCCATGTCGCGAAAGCGCCGGATAAGTACCGTAAACAGCGGGTACATCAGCACGAACGCAGAGAATATTCCTGACCCACCTGGTACGTTATAGGCATAAAACGCCCAGGCCGCCAGGACAGCGACGACGGCTTCGATGTAATGCCTTTTGCCGGTCATACCATCGTTGTTGACCATCAGCGCGTCGTAATTAGCCGGCCCCGGCTCTTCACCGGCGGCAAGGGTATGCCGCTGCAGGATGTCCCTGTAGTAAGGCAGGTAGGCAATCATGAGCAGGCCATTGAGCGCGAATACGACCAGCGCCAACAGGGCGCCCAGCGGCGACTGGTCCAGGAACAGCGACCAGAACAGGGCATTGGCGGAAATCATCATCTGCGCGCACAGCGCCAGCGGCACCAGGATGTTGGCCAGCAGCAGCACGCCCGCAATCAGCTGCACCACCAGGGCCACGTGCAGCAGGCGTGAATTGGTCAGCGAGGTCATCAGCAGGTCGGACAATGGCTGCGAGCCGGAGGGTGCTGAGCCCAGGAACAGGGTATTGGCGGCATAGCCCACCAGCAGGACGCCCAGTGCGATCCGTGCGCCCATGACCAGCTGCTTGCGCTCGCTGACTTCTGTCTTCACGGAGAACATGGGGCGGTAATACTTGTTATAGGCCAGGCAGAGCAGTGCGTTGCACAGCAGGGTGGCGTAGCCGAAGGTCGATGCCCCCGAGTTCCAGCCTTCCAGCGGGGCATCCCAGTAGAACACGCCGAAAGACACCGGCAGGCACACCAGCAGTGACAGCGGCGTAAAGAACGCGAACAGCACGCCGATGCCTGCGATCAGTTCCACGAACTTGACGAGGTCGAACAGGCGGCTGTCGAGCAGGGCAATAATGAGCTCCATGCTGAGCGGCTGTGTTCCCATCGGCTGCGGGAAGAGCGGGAGAAAGTGATTGAGACCGGCGGGAATCATCCACGCCGCGAAGATCAGACGAACAAACCAGACTGCATATTTCATGGAGCCCCCTCAGTACTTGACGTACTTTGTTGTTTTAATAGCTTGTTTTAATTATGCGGCCACGTTGCATGGCCTTGATATCGATATGAAGCATATCACCGGAATCTGCAACTTGTAAGGCGCGTCTCAGCCTGTCCGATCCGGGGATGCCGGGGCGTTCAGGGGTCCTGTTGCCCGTTACCCGGCGGATTTCGCAGGATAACCTCCCGGTGCGGGTAAGGAATCTTGATGTCGTTGGCCTTGAAGCTGTCCCACAGCGCCAGCAGCACCTGGCCACGGATGTTGGTGAGGCCGTTCTGCGGATCGCGGATCCAGAAGCGCAGGACGAAATCCAGGGAGGAGTCACCGAAACCGGTCATCCAGCATACGCTGGGCTTGTAATCCACGACACGTTCCACGGTCTTGCTGGCTGCTATCGCCAGTTCGCTCACCCGGTGGGGGTCGGAATCGTAAGCCACGCCGAACGGCACATCGATACGCACCAGTTCGTTGGAAAAGGACCAGTTGATCACCTGCTGGGTGATGAAGTCCTCATTGGGGATCAGGTATTCCCTGCCGTCGCGGGTGACCACCGAAACGAAGCGGGCGCGCAGTTCGTTGATCCAGCCAAACGTGTCACCCAGTGAAATGGTATCGCCGGGCTTGATGGAGCGGTCCGCGAGAATGATGAGCCCAGAGATGAAGTTGGATACGACCTTCTGCAAACCAAAGCCTATACCGACGCCAATGGCACCGGACAGCACGGAAAACACGGTCAGGTCGATGCCGATGCTGGAAATGGCGATGATAAAGGCGATGATGATCAGGGTGATGCGCAGGATCTTGCCGATCAGTACGCGCAAGCCGGGTGCCAGGTCCTCATTGCGCTGGATGCGTCGCTCCAGGAAATTTCCCAGGGAAATGGAAACCCAGAGCGTGATAACCAGTATCAGGGTGATCTTGATCAGGAGCATCAGCGAGAAGCGCGCACCACCGACAGAGAAGTCCGCGGCATCGAGCAGGGCAAAGACATCGTCGTTGATGCCGAGTATCAGGATGGCCACATAGAGCCAGCCTGTCACTGCCACCAGTTTCCGCAGCGCCCTGTTGCGAATGGTCTGGGTAACCACTGTGATAATCAGCCACGCCATCGAGAACAGCAGGGCAAGATGCACCAGGGCGATCTGGGCGAACTCCACAGATGTCAGCAGCAGCCAGAAGACGCTGACCAGCAGGACAAAGTAGAACCACTCGAGCCGGCGCAGCAGGGAGATGATGATGCGCAGCTGCTCCGGACTGTCCTTGATGTTCCTGGCCCAGGCTTCCATCGGTGGTTCGCT
>JALRBG010000183.1 GCA_023257855.1 Pseudomonadales bacterium
GTGTCGTTCAGGTGCCGGCCCGAACCAGACTAGCATAGACGCCATCGGGAACGCCAAGATCGTCGAACACCAGGGTGCCGCAAGTCGATGGGCCTTTTCCTGACACCTGGCCCAGTTTGCGTCCGATGAAGGTGACGGTCAGGTCCGCATGCACGGCCGTTCCAAGAATCCTGCCGGTGTCGCTGCACAGTCCCGACGGTATGTCGACGGCAAGAACAGGTGTATTTGAAGTGTTGATCAGCGTGATGGCCGTGGCGTAATCCCCGCGCACGTCGCCAGTCAGGCCGGTGCCGAGCAAGGCATCGACAATCACGGTGTCGGCTGCCAGGAGATCGCTAAAGTTGCCGGCCACGGTCGCGAAAGGAATGATTTGCACATTTTCCACCATGGCCATCTCGTATGCACGTCGTGCATCTCCCCCGAGATTGACAGGATTGCCTACAGCTATAACGGTAGCGCGCAGGTTTTTCCGCCGGGCGAGGGCGGCTATGACATAACCATCACCGCCGTTGTTACCGCTACCGCAACAACACAATACCGAACGGGTTTCAGGCCACCGGTCCATAAGCGCATTGAAGGCGGCGGAGCCTGCGCGTTGAATCAGGGTGTACCCGGGAATGCCGAATTCCTCTATGGCAAGGCGGTCCAGTTCCCGGACATTGGCGGCCAGGTAACAGATCTTGCGCGGATCGCCGGTCATTGTGCTTATGGCGAGAGCAGCGCCCTGGCGTTGACCGTGAACGTCACCTGCGCGCGACCGGGTTCAGCGACCGGTACGCTCATTGCGCCCGCCGCGGCACTGAGGCGCATTTCAGACACGCCAAACATGGGTGCACCGAAATTCTGGCTGCCATTGAGGTTGATTTCGATGAGCCTGGCAGAGTCCTTGTCCAGAAGCCGAGCGACTTCGTCGGCGCGTGCCTGCAGCTTGGCCAGTGCCGCCGCCATCAGGGAGTCGGACACTGCCTCGTAGCGTTCGCTGGACAGGCTGTAATTCATGTTGCTGATGGTGAGCCCGGTATCCTGCAGGCGAGCGGTGACTACCAGCAAGGACTCGCTGTTCATGCTCTGCATCTGGATGCTCTGCTGTGCGCGCCACGTGGGGCTGGAAGTGTTGCCGCGGTCGATGGGATAAACATTGTACTGCTGGATGGAAAATACAATATTGTCGGTGTCATCGAGAATGTCGAGTGCTTCACGCAGCACCCGGTTAACCTCGTCCTGCAAGGCCACGGTATTGCGACCCTGCGCGGTGTACTGCATGAACACATTCAGGGTGTCCTGGTCGACACTGGTTTGTTCGGTGGCATTGAGATTGAGGATCAGCTGGCCATCGGCGAGTGCATCGAGGTCATAAGTATTCTGGGCGGCGGCCTGCACGCTGGCAAGCAGCGCTAGCAGTAAGGAAGTGATGGCGGGGATAGCGGAATATCCGGTCTTGCAGGTCATGGCGGCTCCTTGTCCTTGGCATGATGGTCTCATGTTGAACGGGTTCAGATAAATAAACGCTTAACCATGTAATAAAGCGCTATTGTGACTGAAAAAAAGTTGTTACTGCAAAATAAAAGAAATGGAAAAAAAAGAGCCGGCAAGCCGGCTCCTTTAAGTAACAAGATGTGATTATTTCATGCGCAGTACGAAGATGTCGTCGTTACGTGACGGATCGGTTGCCGCACGAACCTCGCTGACCTGTGCCGTGCTGACACCAGAGGCGTTGTGTCCCCAGGCCGAGCGGATATAGGTGATCACTTCGGCGATCTCGTCATCGCTGAGCAGCTGGCGGAAGTATGGCATGTCGTTTACATCCGGGCCCTGGTCGGCGATCACGCGCAGTGACCCGTTCAGGGTCAGGTTGATCAGGGAACTGGGATCGGGATCCATGATCACTGGATTGCCGGCCAGCGGCGGCTGGTAGGGGTAGTAGCCCATGCCGTTGGTGCCATGGCAGTTGGAGCAGTACTCGTAGTAGATCTGTGAACCTGACTCGATGAAATTGAGTCCCAGCAGGGCTTCGGTGTCACTATTGCTGTAGGACCATTCCGTGGCGTTGACCTCGATAACCGGTGGCAGCGACTTCAGGTACACAGCCATGCCGCGCAAGTCGGCCTCGCTCATGTGCTGGGTGCTGTTGTTTACTACTTCAACCATGGTGCCGAATGCCGTACCGAAACGATTGTGGCCTGAGCCAAGGAACTCGGCGATGTCATCCTCGCTCCAGCGGCCAAGACCGCTATTCACGTCGCCATTGAGGCTGGAAGCCGACCAATGGTCGAGCGGCGCGCCGGACAGGTATGCGGAGTCGCCTTCATCTAGGCCTTTTTCCTGCATGAGCAGGCCCCGGGGGGTGTGACAGGCGCCGCAGTGACCTAGGCTCTGGACAATATAGGCGCCACGGTTCCAGTCATCGCTCTGGCTGCTGTCGACTGCATAGGGATCATCATCCATGGTCAGCAGGTTCCAGATACCCATGCCCATGCGAGCCATGTCTTTCCAGCCAGGGATGTCGGAAGGCTGGTTAGGGATATTCGCAGGTGCCACGTCGTTCATGATGAAGTCGTACAATGCACGCATGTCCTGCTCGGACATCTTGGCGTAGGACGGGTAGGGCATGGCAGGATACATCCGGCTGCCATCCTTCTTCACGCCGAAACGCATGGCGCGATCGAAGTCATCAAAGGAATAATCACCGATACCGGTAGCGGCATCCGGGGTGATATTGGTGGTGTAGATATTACCGAGCATCGGCACGTTCATCTTCAGGCCGCCGGCAAGGGGCTCGCCTTCCGGAATGGAATGGCAGGCGACACAGTTACCCAGCCTGGCGACATATTCGCCATGGGATAATCCAGCCGCTTCGGCCTGCGCAGCGCTATCGTTCGCATAGGAGGACTCGGTGGTAACGGCGCCGGAATCGCAGCCGACACCCAGGGCCGAAACACAGCAGACGGCCAGCAACTTTCTGAAATCCATAAAATTCCCCTGAGCTAGTTATTGTTATGGGTAATGAGCCTGAAAGATTACCATTATCAATACAAAAATAACATCTCTTAACCCCGCATGGGCAGGGAATTCGGGGCCTTCAGCCATTCCGGGTTTTCCTGACCCGGGAATTACCCTATGCTTTACTCTCGGTAGCCAGCCCCGCAGGCCCGGCGGTTGCCGTTGCTGTAAATGTTTGTTGCAGGAGTCCGGAAATTGATTAAACCAAGAGTGTTGATCACGCGGCGCTGGCCTGAAGCCGTGGAAAAAGCGATGTCAGCCAGTTTTGACGTCACCCTGAATAAGGCCGATATCCCCATGACGGCGGCACAATTGCAGGAAGCCCTGCAGGTATACGACGCCGTCTGCCCTTGCGTCACGGACCGGATGCCGGCCGACCTGTTCGTTGACAACACATACAAAACTCGGATCATTGGCAACTATGGCGTCGGTTTCAACCACATCGATGTCGAGGTAGCCAGGGGCAAGGGCATCATGGTCACCAATACACCGGATGTGCTCACCCAAGCTACAGCAGACCTGGCCATGACACTCATGATGATGCTGGCGCGCCGCGCCGGCGAGGGTGAGCGTCAATTACGTGCTGGTCAATGGAAGGGTTGGTTTCCAACCCACATGATGGGAACGATGGTCACGGGCAAGACCTTGGGTATCGTCGGCATGGGTCGTATCGGCCAGGCTATGGCGGAAAAAGCCCACTTTGGTTTCGGCATGCGCATTCTTTACCACAACCGCAAGCCCATTTCGCAAGCCAAGTCACGACGCCTGCAGGCGGAATACTGCACGGAACTCACTTGTCTCATGAGCAAGTCGGACTTTGTCGCCGTGCACTGCCCGAGCAGTCCGCTTACCCAGCATATGATCAACGAAAAGACACTGGCTTTCATGCGACCTGAAGCGAGCCTGATCAATACCTCGCGCGGTGATGTTGTAGACGAGCAGGCACTCATCAAGTTCCTGAAGAAAGGACTGATTGCGGGAGCGGGACTGGATGTCTACGACAAAGAGCCCCAGGTACCTCAGGAACTGCTCAACTTGGAAAACGTCGTATTGCTGCCGCATCTCGGCAGCGCCACCGAGGAAACGCGCGTTGCCATGGGTATGCGAGTGCTCGGCAACCTAAACGCCTTTTTCAACGGCGAGCATCCCCCTGACAAGCTGTGATCATGCAAGAATTTTCGCCAGAAAATTTTTCATGACTATCTAGGGACGCTGGTCTGCATTATGTCCATGTGGATCTGTTATCCCTCTGGAGTAAACCCCCTTTCATGACACGCTGACGGAAGGTATAGCCGTCATATAGGAATATCTGCCGGTATTTATTCAGCTGTACACCCGTCGCCCCTTGATAACCACTGACTGCAATAAAATGCCTTGTTCAAGGTCTAGCTGGTGCCTGCACAGCGCCAACGCGTTCACATCCTTCTATAAAATCATAATAAATCAATAAGATATAGAGATTTTTCAACTGACGGAAATTGTCAGATGAGTGTCAACCGAAAGCCGCTGGCTGCGTTTATTTTCGGTAACAGCAGTGATATAGACGGGTTGGCGAACGCATGACGAGCATTTTCACAGGCACCTTCGCGGCACTCCCCGGTGGCAGTGACACCCCTGTTGTGCTGGGCTATGATAAATCGACTGAACGGGATCAGAGCGGGAGAACAGCGCTGGAACAAGACCGCGCCTTGGACAGATTCCTGGCATCCGTGGAGAAAAGGGCGTTTCGTATTGCCCAGATAGCCACCAGTAATTCCGAGGAGGCGTTCGACATCGTCCAGGATGCCATGTTCAAGCTGGTGGAAAAGTATGCCGGCAAACCCGAAGCCGACTGGCCCGCACTTTTTCACCGCATCCTGCAAAGCAGGATTCGCGACTGGTACCGGCGCAACAGCGTGCGTAACCGGTTTCGTTCCTGGTTGAGCAGCAGTCTCGATGATGACGAAGATCCGATACAGACTGTTGCAGATGAAGCAGGCAGGAGCCCGGAGCAGCAATGGCAACTGGGCCTGGGCATGGAGGCGCTGGACAAGGCGCTGCACAACCTGCCCCTGCGCCAGCAACAGGCATTCATTCTGCGCGTATGGGAAGGTCTGGATGTTCGCGAGACCGCAAAGGCGATGTTCTGCGCGGAGGGAAGTGTGAAAACGCATTATTCAAGGGCGATTCACAGTCTGCGTGAAAGCCTGGGTGAGTACTGGCATGAATAACGACTTTAAAAACGACATTGATAACAACTTTAATAATGACGAACAGGCATTCCTGGACAGCGCCAGGGAACAGCTGGACCGCAGTTGCGACCGGCTCGACGGCCAGACCCAGTCCAGGTTGAACAGTATTCGTCATGCCGCCATCGAGCATGGCCGTCGGCATCCCGGCAGGGCATTGCTGGCCCCGTTTGGCGGACTGGTCACGGCCTGCGTGCTGGTCCTGGTGGTCTCGGTATTTTTCCAGGGCGCTGATACACCGGTACCGGATAACCGCAGCACTATGGAGGACCTGGATATTCTCACTTCCACCGAAAGCCTGGAATTCTTTGAAAATCTCGAGTTTTACCAGTGGCTGGAAGAGAATGAAGCGTCTGTATGACCGGCGCAGCCTGCTGTTGTGCCTGCTCGCATCCATGTCTGTACAGGTCTGCAGCCAGGAAGATGGCGATCTCAACAGCAACCCGGTTGATGAGGCTGAATCCCGCTTCCTGTTCATCAACATGCTCGAGTTTCTCGGCGAGTTTGAAGTGGAAACGGGAGAATGGATCAGTCCCGATATCCTGGGCAATGAAACTTTTGCGGATCTGGATGGCACTAACAACGACGAAGCAGTGAACCTCAGCGGCGAGAGCCCGGTGATGTCCGCCGCCGGCAATGGAGACGAGTGAAACCAAGAACACGATGAAAGCCATGACTGTCATGAAAACGAGGATGCCGACAATCATATTCCTGCTTTGCCTGCTGCCGGTCTCGGCTGCTGCGCAGGACGGCGTGCCCTGGGAAGATTTGCCGCAGGACCTGCAGGGCCTCCTCGGACCCATGCAGCCGCAATGGGACAACCTGCCCCCGCTGCGCCAGGAACGCCTGCGCAATGGCGCGCGGCGCTGGCAGTCCCTGACTCCCGATGAGCGCAGCCAGGTGCAGCAGCAGTTCCGTGGCTGGATGCAGCGCTCCCCCGAGCAGCGGGAACAGATCCGCAACCGGTTCGACCGTTTTCAGCAAATGAATCCCGAACGCCAGCGTGCCGTGCGCAACCGGTTCGAGCGTTTCCGCAACCTGCCGCCTGAGCGCCAGGAAGAATTGCGCCGCCGTTTCAGCGAAATACAGGAGCGCCGCGGCGAACGTGCGCATAACCCGGGACAGCAGCGCCCGGGCATCCAGCGTCCCCCTGCCAGGGACCAGC
>JALRBG010000235.1 GCA_023257855.1 Pseudomonadales bacterium
TGACTGGCAGAACCATCGAAAAAAGTCTTCAAAAGCCGCTGCAGTGCGGTGCTGCGGGCAGTCCAATGCCTTCCTCATCGGATACGGTTACCGTGCATTACCACGGTACACTCGTCGATGGCACAGTATTCGACAGCTCCGTAGACAGCGGCCAGCCGGCTACCTTTCCGCTCAACGGCGTGATTCCCGGCTGGACAGAGGGCGTGCAGCTGATGAAAGTGGGTGACAAGTACCGCTTTTACATTCCGTCCGAACTGGCCTACGGCGCCAATGGTGTCGGCAATGTAATCGGCCCCAATGCCACGCTGATATTCGATGTCGAACTGATCGACATCCAGTAAGGCGCCTTACCAGGCAACCAGCCGGCATTGCTTAACGGCATACCTATGAGCCAACAGGAACTGAACGCAGGCCTGATGCAGTATCTTCAGGCTTCTCCCACCCCGTATCATGCCGTGGCAAATCTCAGCGCCCAGCTTGATGCTGCCGGCTTTGCTGCTCTCGAGGAAGGCGGGCAGTGGCAACTGGAAAAGAACCGGGGCTATTACGTAACCAGGGCAGCTTCTTCCCTGGTTGCGTTCAGGACGGGCAATGCTGACCTGGCAACTGCAGGGTTTCACATCGTCGGTGCGCACACCGACAGCCCGTGCCTGAAGGTCAAACCCCAACCGGAGATTGTCCGTCAGCAATATATCCAGCTCGGTGTCGAGGTCTATGGCGGCGTCCTGCTGAACCCGTGGTTCGATCGCGATCTTTCCATCGCCGGCCGGGTTGATTACAGGGGCAGGGACGGCAAACTGGCCTGGTGCCTGATCGACTTGCAAAAAGCCGTCGCGATGATCCCGAGCCTGGCCATACATCTCGATCGGGAGGCCAACGAACAACGTTCCATCAATGCCCAGACCTACCTGCCCGTGATACTTTCCCAGACGAACAATGACGGCAAGTTCATGTTAAAGGACTTTCTACAGCAGCACCTGGAAAGCAAGTTAGGCCTGGAAGTTGACAAGGTACTATCCTTCGACCTGCGTCTCTATGATGTGCAGCCGCCGGCACTGGTTGGCCTGCAGGATGAATTCATCGCCAGTGCCAGGCTGGATAACCTGCTGAGTTGTTACGTGGGGATGAAAAGCCTGCTCGACAGCACCGGTGACCATGCCAGTCTGCTGGTGTGTTCCGATCATGAGGAAGTTGGCAGTGTTTCGGCTGCAGGTGCCAAGGGGCCTTTCCTGGAAGCGGTGCTCGACAGGATCGCCGAGGGCTTTGCCCAGGGTGGTTCTGAAAGCAAGCGCAGGATGCTGGACAGATCAACTTTCTACTCGGTCGACAATGCCCATGGTATCCATCCAAACTTTCCCGACAAGCATGACGACAAACACGGGCCGCTGCTCAACCAGGGTCCGGTAATCAAGATCAACGGTAACCAGCGCTATGCCACAAGCAGTGAGACATCAGCCGGTTTTCGCCAGTTGTGTGAAGAGCAGGATATACCCGTGCAGGCCTTTGTGGTCAGGAATGACATGTCCTGCGGCTCGACAATCGGGCCGATCGTGGCCGGTGAGCTGGGCATCAAAAGCCTCGACATCGGCGTCCCCACGTTTGCCATGCACTCCATCCGTGAAACTGCCGGCAGCCGCGATACCGGCTGGTTGGCACAGGCCCTCACCGCGTTCTTCAATCGTTAATTCTTCCCCGTCAGCCTTTCTGCCGCTTCAGCTCCCTGACCAGAAATCTCAGGGGGTGGAGGGCCTGTATGTCATCGCACAGCAGGGGCAGGCTTTCACCGCCAATCAGTGAGGCGAGATATTCGGCTGCCAGCGGCGTGCTGGTCAGGCCACTGGAGCCATGCGCGATGTTGATGTAAAGGCCGGGCAGGTATGCCGGTTGCTCCAGGATGCTCCTGCGGGCATTGCGCAGGTACCCGGCAAAACGTGTCCGGCAGGCGTTGGTGTCTTCCACGGGGCCGGCCAGCGGCAGGTAATCGGGTGTGGTGATGCGCGTTTGCTGGCGACCGGCATGCTCAGCCGCATGCTTCTGCAGCTGTTCACGCAACCCGGGCGCGATTTTTTCCATCAATGCCAGGTTGCGTGCAGTCATCATATCGCTGTAATCGCTTGTATGTTCGCCCTGGCCAAAACTGCCGCCAATGGTCGCCCTGGGCCTGCCCCGGTCCTGCCATGGGATGTAGTAACCCTGATGGCCCAGCACTGATATCGGCATTCCTTCGTCACTGTCCAGCGCATAGGTGTCCGCCTGGCCATGATTGGCAATCACCGGGTATCGGGGTAAAACTTCAAGCTGCATGGCATCCTGGTTGTTGCAAATGACCACGGCGTCGAAGGATTCCTCCCTGGTTCCCTGTTTGTCTGCAAGCGTCAACAGCCACTGATTGCCGCCTCTGCGCAGCGCTGTGACTTCAGTGCCAGTCAGCAGGCGTGGCGCTGCATCCCTGATCCAGGCCTGGCAAAGATCCCGCGGGCTGAGAGCGCCGCCGGCTGTGGCAAGGGCATCGCTTGTGCCAGGGCTTATGCCGCAGTGGCGGGTTATCTCTCCGGGAGGAATCGACCTGATCAGAGCCGGGCTGTAGTTTCCTGCCTGCACCAGTTTCAACTGGTGGGCCTTTTCCGCATCCGTGACAGCCAATTGGACCACGCCGGAAGGTAACCAGCCGAAATCGAACCGGGAAGACAGGGCCTGGTAATGCCTCAGCGCATGGGTGAAAGCCTGTAAATGGAGCCGGGCGGCCGGAGACTGCCTGAGTGCCGGCTTGAAATGGACGATACCCCGCGGATTGCCCGAACTGGCACGGGCGACCTCGTCCTGTTTTTCCAGCAGGGTGACCGCTATCCCCCGCGAACGCAGTGCATGGGCTGTTGCACTGCCGGCAAGTCCTGCGCCCACCACGGCGACGCTTTTAACGGGAACATATGTTTCGGGCCAGGGGTAATCCCAGGATATCGGCGGCGATGTCCGGATGCCCTCAAAGGTTCCGGACAGCATGTGTCGCTTGTTGCCGAAGCCCGGGGATTTTTCCGTCCTGAACCCGGCCGCCTCGAGGCTGCGTCTGACCGATCCAGCCACAGAGTAGGATGCGAGCGAAGCACCCGGCTGGCTGCAGGCAGCCATTTCAAGGAACAGGTTCTCCTGCCACATGCTCTCATTGCGGGTCGGGGTAAAGCCGTCAAGGTACCACGCATCGATACCATGTGGCGGCAGGCTGAGACCGGCCATGGCGCTGGCTGCATCGTCGAAGACCAGATCGAGGATGATGTGGCGGCCGCGGCAGGTGAACTGCAGACGATGCAACCCCCGGTGGGGTTCCGGATAATGAGACAACAAAGCGACAGACAGGGTGAGCAGGGTAGTGGGCAGTTTTGCATAAAAGCGCTGCAGGTCCTTGGAACGTACCGGGTGCAGCTCACAGCTGATGTAATGCAGCCTGCTGCCCTGGGGAGCCACGCGACAGAAAAGTTCCGTTGTCAGCAGGTAGTTGAGTCCAAAACCGAAGCCGAGTTCAAACAGCGTGAAGCAGCTGGTTGCCTGGTCTGCCAAGCGGGCGGGCAGTCTGTTGCCTTCGATGAATACATAGCGGCTCTCGGCTACGGGATCGTTGACCGAAAAATAGATGTCGGCATATTCCGGGGAGAAAGGCAGGCCTGCCTTGTCCCATACGATGTCCGCGTTTTTGAGGAGGGAAATACTGATGATGTCAGGACCGTTTGCCGGCAACCGGATTGATAGCCATGGTGACAAGTATAAAGTGCAGCCGCATAGGCAAGACAGGGGCTATCAGTTAAAATAGCGCCTTTTTTCAGGTTCGACACCCATGCTTGAAGTAAATCACCAATTACAGGTCATCAGGGATTCGCTGGAGCGCTTGTCTGTGCTCAGGGGGTATCTTTGACTTCGACCAGAAGCAGGAAAGACTGGCGGAAGTAGAGCTGGAACTGGGTGAGGCCGGGGTCTGGGACAAGCCTGAATATGCGCAGGCGCTGGGCAGGGAGCGCGCCGAGCTGGAAAGAGTGGTGCTGACCATCAGTACGCTCGACAAATCCTTCAATGATATCCGTGAACTGATCGAACTCGCCCGCGAGGAGAATGACGAGAGCCTCCTGGAGGAAGCCCTGTCCGATCTCGAGGATGCCGAAGGCAGCCTGGAGAAGCTGGAATTTCGCCGCATGTTTTCGGGCGAGATGGATGCCAGCAATGCCTATCTTGATATCCAGGCCGGCTCCGGTGGCACCGAGGCCCAGGACTGGGCCGAAATGTTGCTGCGCATGTACCTGCGCTGGGGCGAGCAGAAGGAATTCAAGACGGAACTCGTCGAGGTTTCACCCGGTGAAGTGGCGGGCATCAAGAGCGCCACGCTCTATTTCGAAGGGGAATTTGCCTTTGGCTGGCTGCGCACCGAAACCGGGGTGCACCGACTGGTGCGTAAATCACCCTTTGATTCGGGTAACCGGCGCCATACCTCGTTTGCCTCCGTGTTTGTATCCCCCGAAGTCGATGACGATATCGAGATCGAGCTGGACATGAGCAAGGTGCGCGTGGATACCTATCGTGCATCCGGTGCTGGTGGCCAGCACGTGAACAAGACCGACTCCGCGATCAGGCTTACCCACGAACCTACCGGTATCGTCGTGCAATGCCAGCGGGAGCGCTCCCAGCACAAAAACAAGGACATGGCGATCAAGCAGCTGAAAGCCAAGCTTTACGAGCTGGAGGAGCTGAAGAAAAAGGAAGCTATGCAGGAAATCGAGGACGAGAAAGCCGATATTGGCTGGGGCAGCCAGATTCGCTCCTACGTTCTTGATGATTCGCGTATCAAGGATCTGCGCACGAAGGTGGAAACCAGCAACACCCAGGCTGTGCTGGATGGCGGCCTGGACCGTTTCATGGAAGCCAGCCTGAAAATGGGCCTGTAACCGCTAACAAGAGTAGAATCGGAAGACGTAATGACAGACAGCGAACACAACACTGCCACTGGCGCTGATGCCGCCGAAGAAAACCGGCTGATTGCACAACGACGGGTGAAGCTCGACGCCATCCGGCAAAAGCGCAACGCCTTCCCAAATGATTTTCGTCCCGCGGATTTTGCCGCGGATATCCACGCCGCATATGGCGACAAGGACAAGGAAGGCCTGGCGGAAATGGCTGTCGAGGCCTGTGTCGCCGGTCGCATCATCCGCCAGCGCGGCCCCTTCCTTGTGATCCAGGACATGACCGGACAGATACAGTTGTACCTGAACATAAAGGAGTTCCCCGAAGAGGAAAGGGCGGAAATCAAGAGCTGGGACCTGGGCGACATCATCGGCACCACCGGGAAGGTATTTCGCACAGACAAAGGTGAACTCAGCATTCGTGTCGAAAACATCCGCCTGCTGACGAAGTCGCTGCGCCCCTTGCCGGACAAGTACAAGGGCCTGACCGATACTGAGGCCCGTTACCGGCAGCGCTACGTGGACCTGATTGCCAACGAGGAGTCGAGAAATACCTTCATTGCCCGTTCACGCATGATCAGCGGTATCCGCGCTTTCATGAATGCCCGGCATTTCATGGAAGTGGAAACGCCGATGATGCAGGTTATTCCCGGCGGCGCCGTTGCGCGACCCTTCATCACTCACCACAATTCCCTGGACCAGGACATGTACCTGCGCATTGCACCGGAGCTGTTTCTCAAGCGGCTGGTGGTCGGTGGATTCGAGCGCGTGTATGAACTGAACCGTAATTTCCGCAATGAAGGACTGTCAACCAGGCATAACCCGGAATTCACCATGCTGGAGTTTTACCAGGCCTATGCCGACTACAACGACATGATGGACCTTACCGAGGACATGCTGCGTACGCTGGCCCATGACGTCATGGGCAGCGGCCAGGTGACTTACCAGGGAGTGGAACTCGACTTTGACAAGCCCTTTGCCCGTATGACGCTGCTGGAATCCATTCTGGCCCACACCGGGGCGGAGGCGGCACAGCTGACGGATCACGAGAGCGTCAGGACCCTGGCAAAGTCGCTGGGTATCGAGGTCAAGGACAGCTGGGGTGTCGGCAAACTGCAACTGGAAATTTTCGAGGCCCGCGTCGAGGAAGCCCTGCAGCAGCCTACCTTTATTACCGGCTACCCGACCGAGGTTTCCCCGCTGGCGCGGCGCAACGATGACAACCCGGATATCGCCGACCGCTTCGAACTGTTTATCGGGGGGCGCGAAATTGCCAACGGCTTCTCCGAGCTGAACGACTCGGAAGACCAAGCAGAACGATTCCGCGCGCAAGTGGCCGAGAAGGATGCCGGCGACCATGAGGCGATGCACTTCGATCAGGATTATATTACCGCCCTGGAATACGGTATGCCGCCGACCGCTGGCGAAGGTATCGGAATCGACCGGCTGGTCATGCTTTTCACGGACTCGGCATCCATTCGCGATGTGCTCCTGTTCCCGCACATGCGTCCCCAGCACGACTGACAACTCGTGATGACCGGGGCTGGCACCGAAGACAGGCGGCAGGTCAAGCTCGAGCCGTCATGGCTTGCCCGTCTCGAACCCGAATTCAACGAGGATTACATGCAGTCCCTGCGGGCATTCCTCAGGGAGGAAAAAGCCCTCGGCAAGCACATTTTCCCGCCCGGGGAGCTCATCTTCAATGCTCTTGATGCCACCCCTTTTGACAGGGTGAAGGTCGTGATACTTGGACAGGATCCCTATCATGGACCAGGCCAGGCGCATGGATTGTGCTTTTCGGTGCTGCCCGGTGTTCGGGTGCCGCCTTCACTGGTGAATATATTCAAGGAAATTGAGGCGGATATCGGGGTAAAACCGGCATCACATGGCTGCCTGCAAAGCTGGACGCAGCAGGGGGTTTTGCTGCTCAATGCCGTGCTTACCGTTGAACGCTTCAAGGCGGCTTCTCACCAGGGCAAGGGCTGGGAACGCTTTACCGACAGGATAGTCGCTTTACTGAATGAGGAGCGTGAACATCTCGTGTTCATGCTCTGGGGCAGTTATGCGCAAAAGAAAGGGCAGATCATTGATCGCAGCCGCCACCTGGTGCTGCAGTCCACACATCCTTCACCATTATCGGCACACCGGGGGTTCCTGGGATGCCGGCATTTCTCGCAGGCGAATGATTATCTGGTGAAGACCGGGCAGGAACCCATCGACTGGGCGTTGCCGGCGGGGTGAACAGGATCAGTCGCCGGTGTAGCTGCATCCACTGGTACAGGTTTCGCTGACCACGATTTTTGAAAGGGAGGGCAGATCGCCTTCCAGTTTTTGCCAAAGCCAGCGTGCGATGTGTTCGCTGGTCGGGTTGTCCAGGCCTTCAATATCGTTCAGGTAATAATGATCGAGCTGCCGGATAACAGGATTCACCACTTGCGCCAGGTCCGAAAAATCCATTATCCATCCCTGTTTCGGATCCGGTTCGCCGCTGATGTGCACTTCCACGCTGTAAGAATGACCGTGCAGGCGTGCGCACTTGTGCCCCTCCGGAACATTGGGCAGGCGGTGGGCTGCTTCAAAGGTGAATCGCTTGAATATTTCCATGGATCAGGCCTGTTTCAGGGGGCGTGATGGTAACGAGTGGACACTGTCATGTACAGTGCTTTCGCTTATAATGAAACAAAAAGCAGGGCAGGAAATGATGGGCGTCCCGTCAGTTATTGCAAAAATCCTGAAGAAAATAAAGGTTGAACTACTCAAGGGTTCACGCCTGCCCGTTTTCCTCGGACTGATGGGCACGGTGCTTACGATCATAATGTATGTAAGCAACCAGCCTGTCATCAGCAACACCCTGGCGCGAATGGACAACATGATCTATGACCAGCGCTTTGAATTCATGCTGGAACCTCCCGCTGGTAGTGAACACAGTATCGTCATCATCGACGTCGACCAGAAAAGCCTGGCGCAAATCGGCCAATGGCCATGGTCCCGGCGCCTGCTCGGGCAGCTGGTTGAACAACTCACCAACCATGGCGCCCTGGTTGTGGGCTGTGACTTCCTGTTCCCGGAACACGAACGCAATGCAACTGGCCAGCTGCGCCAGGCACTCGAGGCCGGCAGCGCCGGTGAATTCGCGGATCTTTTGCCCAGGCTCACCGATCTGCAGACTGTCCTGGACGGGGACAGGGCCTTTGCTGAAAGCATGGCGTTTACGGATGTCGTCCTCGGGTTTTCCTTCAAGCCCAATGAAGTGCTCGAGTACGGCACTTTACCCGAGCCCATAATCGGAATCGATGAAGAACTGGCTAACAGCCTGGCCATCGCCAACATGCAGGGATACGAGGGTAACGTGGATATCCTGCAGACTGCCGCGAGAGGGGGTGGATTCATTGACAACCTGCCCGACATTGACGGCATGATTCGACGCTCACCACTGATTTTCCGCTACAAGAACAACCTGTATCCCTCGCTGGCGCTGGACATGGCGCGCCTGTATTACTTCGAGGAAAATTTCAGCCTGGTAACCGAGCCGGTGCCGGGTACAGCGCGGCGCGAGATCACCGGCATCAAGATGGGCTAGGTGTTCATACCTACCGACAGGTTCGGGCAGGTCATCGTGCCCTACATCGGTCAGACTCAAATGGGTTCGGGTGCCACCTATCCCTATATCAGCGCCATAGATGTCTTGAGCGGAAACCTGTCGCCTGAACATGAAGCGGCGCTGTTCAACCGCCTCGTATTCATCGGTTCGACGGCTACCAGATTGTTCGACGTGCGTTCCACGCCAATGGAAAACATTTAATAGTCTCAACTTAAAAGACGACTTAGGTCGTTATCGCACTCAATCCCTGTTCTGGGAACTAAGACACGGGGTGGATACTAACAAGTATCCCCCTGTCTTTACGCTTAAAGATGATGAC
>JALRBG010000258.1 GCA_023257855.1 Pseudomonadales bacterium
ATGGTGGCCTTGTCGTACCGGCCGTCCAGAAAGTCCCACACCTGGCGGTAGCCGACCGAGCGGATGGCCGGCAATTCCCGGTTCAGGTCGCCCCGCTCGTACAGCGTCTTTACTTCGTTGACGAAGCCGGCGGCGAGCATATGGTGGAAACGCGTGGCTATCTGTTCATGCAGCACGGCGCGGTCAGCCGGGTGGATTGCGATAAACACCAGGTTTGACAAGTAATCGGGGAGTACGTTCGCGGCTTTTTTACCATCCTCGTGGTGTTCCGTCAGCGTTTTGCCGGTCGCCTCAAACACTTCCAGGGCGCGCATCAGGCGCTGCGGGTCGGTGGGATGAATGCGCGCCGCCGCCACCGGGTCCACTTCAGCCAGCTTTGCGTGCACTGCCGGCCAGCCTTTGGCATCGGCCAGGTCCTGGATCTGCTTGCGAATGGCGGCATCCGCCTCGGGCATGCTGGCCAGGCCCTCGCGCAGCACCTTGAAGTAGAGCATGGTGCCACCGACGAACAGCGGCCGCTTGCCGCGGTCGATGATGTCCTTCGCCGACTGGAAGGCGTCGGTACGAAACTCCGCCGCTGAGTAGGGTTCGGACGGGTCGCGAATGTCGACCAGGTGATGGGGCAGTTCCGCCAGGGTAGCCTTGTCCGGCTTGCCGGAGCCGATGTCCATGCCACGGTAAACCAGCGCCGAGTCGACGCTGATGATTTCGAAATCGTGATGGCGCGCGAGATCGAGGGCGATGGCGGTCTTGCCGGCGGCGGTGGGGCCGACGAGGCAGAGGACCGGGGTCGAATCTTGCTGTTGGGCGTTGCTGGCCAAAAGTTGTCCGTTGGATTTATCGATACAGGGATACAAGGATACAAGGCAAGCGGTACAGGTGTCTCGCCTGCTACAATGCGCCGATGCACAGGCCAGACAAGCTATCATGAGATCCGATCGCCCGGTGGGCGTCTTCGATTCCGGTGTGGGCGGTCTTTCCATCCTTGCCCGCATCCACGAACTGCTGCCCCATGAATCCCTCCTGTATGTCGCCGATTCGGCACACGCACCTTACGGTCCCAAGGGTGATGCCTTCATCCTCGCGCGCAGCCGCGCCATCGTCGATTTCTTTGTTGCGAAAGATGTGAAGGCGATCGTGGTGGCCTGCAACACCGCTACCGCCGCCGCGGTGAAGCAACTGCGTGAAGAATATTCATTGCCCATCATCGGCATGGAGCCGGCCATCAAGCCCGCTGCCGAAAAAAGCCAAAGCGGCGTTATCGGCGTGCTGGCCACGGAAGGTACGCTGGCCAGCGACAAGTTCGTCGAACTGAAGAGCCGCTTCGATGGCAAGGCGGAGATTATCACGCAACCTTGCCCCGGCCTGGTGGAGGAGATCGAGAAGCTCGAGCCCGATAACGCCGTCATCGACAAACTTCTCAAGGAATACATACCGCCGCTGCTGGCCAAAGGTGTCGACACCCTGGTGCTCGGTTGCACCCACTACAGCTACATCGAAGAACAGATCAGGGCAGTGGCAGGAGAGTCCGTG
>JALRBG010000269.1 GCA_023257855.1 Pseudomonadales bacterium
GGATGCCGACACTGGGGAACTGCTGTGGCACTACCAGTTCACACCGCATGACACCCATGACTGGGATGCCCAGGAGCCCATCGCCCTGATCGATGCCGACTGGGAAGGTCGGCCGCGCAAGCTTCTTGTGCAGGCCAACCGCAACGGCTTTTTTTATGTGCTGGACCGGGTCAGCGGTGAACTGCTGCTGGCCAGGCCCTTCATCGAAGGGCTGAACTGGGCCGAAGGCATTGGCGATGACGGCCGCCCCATCCTGAAAGAACTGCCCGTCACCCCTACCGGGGAAACCCTGGTCTGTCCGGGCCTGATCGGTGCCACCAACTGGTACTCCACCGGCTACATTGCCGAGACTGGCCTGTATTACGTACAGGCGCTGGAAGCCTGCAACCTGTTTTCGGAACGTGACCAGGAATGGCGGCCTCACCAGAGTTACATGGGTGGCGTGGCCCGGGATGTTCCCGGCGGTGAAAATAACCGGTTCCTGCGGGCCATCGATATACACACGGGCGAGATTGTCATCGACATTCCCCATGGACCGACAACAGGCCGGCATTTCCCCGGCGTGCTGACCACCGACAGCGGCCTGGTGTTCTTTGATGAGGAAAGCGGCTCCTTCATGGCCGCCGAAGCCGCTACCGGCGAGGTCCTCTGGCAGTTCCAGGCCAATGTCGGCGCCTGGCGCGGCTCACCCATGGCCTACGAATTCGACGGCCAGCAGTATATTGCCGTGGCCATCGGCGACACTATCACCGCCTTTGCCCTGCCAGCCGGGCGATAGTGACTTTCATAGATAGCGCCTTTCATAGATAGTGCCTTTCACATAAGCAGCACTTTCCCGTTTCCACACCTGCCGCACGGGACTGTCCGCCGCCTTGGGCATTCCCCGGCCGAAAGGCTATAATGCGCGGCTTTCCACGACAGGTATCACGGCAGTCACGCAGTAATGGATAAAACATACCAGCCCTTTGAGATCGAAAAATCCTGGTACGAAAAATGGGAGGCCAGCGGCTACTTCGCGCCTTCCGGCACCGGCACACCCTACAGCATCGCCATTCCGCCACCCAATGTGACCGGCAGCCTGCACATGGGCCACGGTTTCAACAACGCCATCATGGACGCGCTGATCCGCTATCACCGCATGAAAGGTTGCAACACACTCTGGCAGGTGGGCACCGACCATGCCGGCATCGCGACACAGATGGTGGTGGAGCGCCAGCTCGCGGCCAAGGGGCAGACCCGGCACGATCTCGGCCGCGAGAAATTCGTCGAAAAAGTATGGGAGTGGAAAGCGGAATCCGGCGGCAACATCACGCGCCAGTTGCGCCGCCTCGGCTCCAGTATCGATTGGTCGCGCGAACGCTTCACCATGGACGAAGGACTGTCCCGCGCGGTCGAGGAAGTGTTCATCCGCCTCTATGACGAGGACATCATCTACCGCGGCAATCGCCTGGTGAACTGGGACCCGAAACTGCACACCGCCATCTCCGACCTGGAAGTTGTTTCCGAGGAAGAGAACGGCAACTTCTGGTACTTCCGCTATCCCCTCGCCAACGGCGCCAAAACTGCCGACGGCAAGGACCATATCGTCATCGCTACCACGCGCCCGGAGACCATGCTGGGCGATACCGCCGTGGCCGTGCACCCGGACGACGAGCGCTACAAGGCGCTGATCGGCAAGACCATCATGCTGCCGCTGTGCGATCGCGAGATTCCGGTCATTGCCGACGATTATGTGGATTCCGAGTTCGGTACCGGCTGCGTGAAGATCACGCCAGCGCACGATTTCAACGACTACGAGATCGGCAAGCGCCACGACCTGCCGATGATCAACATCCTGACCGTGGATGCCGCCATCAACGACAACGCGCCGGAAGCCTACGCCGGGCTCGACCGCTTCATCGCCCGCAAGCAGATCGTGCTCGACATGCAGAAGGCCGGCCTGCTGGAGAAGATCGAGGATCACAAGCTGAAGGTGCCGCGCGGCGACCGTTCCGGCGTCGTCATCGAACCTTACCTGACCAGCCAGTGGTACGTGGCGGTGGCAAGCCTGGCAAAACCCGCCATTGCCGCCGTGGAAAACGGTGACATCGAATTCGTGCCGAAGAACTGGGAGAACACCTACTTTGCGTGGATGCGCGACCTGCAGGACTGGTGCATCAGCCGCCAGCTGTGGTGGGGGCACCGCATTCCGGCCTGGTACGACGAGGCGGGCAATATCTATGTTGGCCGCAGCGAGGAGCATGTCCGGGAAAAATACGCCCTGGCCGCCGACCTGCCGCTGACCCGGGATGAGGATGTCCTGGATACCTGGTTCTCGTCCGCCCTGTGGACCTTCTCCACGCTGGGCTGGCCTGAAGACACCGAGGAACTGCGCACTTTCCATCCCACCAACGTTCTGGTCACTGCATTCGACATCATCTTCTTCTGGGTCGCGCGCATGATCATGATGACCCTGAAGTTTACCGGGCAGATTCCCTTCAAAAAGGTCTACATCCACGGCCTGATCCGCGACGGCGAAGGCCAGAAGATGTCGAAGTCCAAGGGCAACGTGCTCGACCCCATTGACCTCATCGATGGCATAGACCTGGACAAGCTGGTCTCCCAGCGCACCAGCAATATGATGCAGCCGGAACTGGCGGCCAAGATCGAGAAGAAAACGCGCAAGGAATTCCCCGACGGCATCCCGGCCTTCGGTACCGATGCCCTGCGCTACACCTTCTATTCACTCGCATCCACCGGACGTGACATCAACTTCGACATGGGCCGCATCGAGGGCTACCGCAACTTCTGCAACAAGATCTGGAATGCTGCTCGCTACGTGTTCATGCAGGTGGAGGAGCAAAACGTCTCCGCGCCCGCCAGCAGCTCGGATTACTCGCAGGTAGACATCTGGATACAGTCGAAGCTGCAGGACACGTTGCGGAAGGTGGAAGATGCCATCGCCGTGTTCCGTTTCGACCTGGTCGCACAGGCCATCTACGATTTCTTCTGGAACGAATACTGCGACTGGTACCTCGAACTGTCCAAGCCGGTACTCTGGGACGATAACGCCACCGCCGCGCAGAAGAACGCCACATGCCACACCCTGCTTGCCATACTCGAGCAGAGTCTGCGCCTGCTGCACCCGTTCATGCCTTATATCACCGAGGAAATCTGGCAGAAGGCCGCACCCCTCCTCGGCATGGCAGGCGACACCATCATGCTCCAGCCCTACCCCGTGCAGGATGCCCGCAGTATCGACCCCGGAGTCGACAGCGAAGTGGAATGGCTGAAGGGCGTCATTATCGCCGTGCGCAACATTCGCGGAGAAATGAATATATCGCCCGCCCGCGATATCCCGGTGCTTCTGACCAAGGGTGCAGACCGCGACAGGCAATACCTGGCCAGCAATGCCCAGTTCCTGGTCAAGCTGGCCAAGCTTGAATCCGTGACCTGGCTCGATGATCCTGCCGCCGCACCGCCGGCCTCCATGCAGGTGGTCGGCGATATGGAAGTTCTCGTGCCGCTGGCCGGTCTTATCGACGTGACCGCTGAACTGGCTCGCCTGGCCAAGGAACGGGACAAGCTGGAAAAGGAAATCGCCCGTCTGTCCGGCAAGCTTGGTAACGCGAAGTTCGTCGATAATGCGCCGGCCGACGTGGTTGCGAAGGAAAAGGAAAAACTGTCTAATGCCGAGGCAACCCTGAACCAGCTCCAGGAGCAGGTCGGCAAGCTTGAGCAGTTGTGACAATAAGCCATAACCTGCTGTTTTAAATAGCTTTTCCTTACCGGTTTCGAAACAGAGCTCAACACCAGCACGGCATCAGGAGAGCGCCATGGCAAACCTGAAACAGATCATCCCCCTGGCCATATCCAGCCTGGTCAGCGCCAGTGCCGGCGCCCATTTTGACAAGGGCGTGGACCGCAACGGCGGCCACTGGGACCCCTTCGGCTATTACCATTGCCACCAGGGTAATTGCCGCCAGGCACCGGACCGCAACGATTTCATGCCCGCCAGCCGCTCACGGCTGACCAACCGGGAAGAGGACCTGTTTTACCTCGAGGAAGACTGGCCGCACTGGATCGTCACCGGTGACTGCCAGACCGTTCGCACCCAGATACTCGTAGCCACCAGCGAGGTTCCCGTGTCTTATTCCAACCCGCGCCAGTGCGAGGTCCGGATGGGCAAATGGACCGACCCCTATACCGGCGATGTGTTTGACCGCGCCGCTCGCCTCGAAATTGACCATATCATTCCGCCTGTGTACGCCAATGCCTCCAACGGCTACCAGTGGGACGACAACAAGCGCATGCAGTTTGCCAACGACCCGCTTAACCTGATCGCCGTCGGTCGTGACATCCACGAGAAGAAACGCGATCGCGGCATAGGCAGCTGGCGGCCGCCGGAAGAAAGCTACCACTGCGATTACGCCATCGCCTGGCGTGACGTCTCGCTCAAGTATGATCTTGATCTCTTTGCCAGGGACAAGAGCCGGATGAATAGCATCCTTGAAGAATGCGATGCACCGCCGAGCGAAATCGAAGGCAGCGACAAGGATACCGACGTCGAAATTCGCGCCGGCGGCATTCCGATCCCCCTGTAGGCCGCTGCCTTAAATTTCTGCTGCGCCATGCCGATCCCTGGAAACGCGGGCCGGTAGCCCACCCAGCCCTTCAAATCCCGCTTTCGATAGTGTTACCATCGTGCGCAAGCTGCGGTGATATATTTTTTTTCATTCACCACCACTGCAGTAATCAGAAGAAAATAAAAACAAGAAAAAATTACCAATACCAAAGAGCCAGCCATGAACACCAAAATCATTATTGCTTCATTAATAGTGGCGATCCTGCTTTGCGCACTCGCATTTTTTATCGACATCTACACCCTTTTCCCCCAACCGCTCGCCATTTTCGCCAGCGCATTTCTCGGCGGCTGTTTAAGCTGCTATTGGGTCTGTTCCGCTGAAGGTGCCGCAGACGCTCCGGCACCGGCGAGGCAGAAAAAGTCTAGCAGCAAACCCGCCAGTAAAGGCAAAAAAGAAACCGGTAGCGTGAAGTGGTTCAGTGCCAGCAAGGGATTCGGTTTTATAACGCGCGACAATGGCGAAGACATCTTCGTGCATTTCCGCTCCATCATGGGCAATGGCCATCGCATCCTGCGCGAAGGGCAGCGCGTGGAATTTGCCGTGTCAGAGGGAACGAAGGGCCTGCAGGCCGAGGAAGTGACCGCGATAAAGGGCTAGGATCAGTAGTGCGGCGGTTTTTCGTCCGGCGCACTTATCTCCACGGATTCTTCCAGCACCTTCAGCTTGTCGCCGGCGAGTCGCAACTCTTCCCGCAGACGGTCGATCTGCTGCTGCTGATCGGTGATCACCTCGTTGAGCTCGCTGATGGCCTGGTCCTGGAATGCCAGGCGGGTCTGCAGGTCGACCAGTAATGCCTCGATGTCCTGTTCCCTCGCCATCAGGTATCCGCCCATTCCCGCAAAAGATTGTGATAAACGCCTGCCAGGTTGGTAAGTGCCGGCTGGTCTGGTGATGCTGACGCAATCTCCTGGATGGCATTATCCAGTTCATAGAGAATGGTCCTTTGCTGGTCGCTGCGAACCATGCTCTGGATCCAGAAGAAGGCAGCCAATCGGCGGCCGGATGTGACCGGCCTGACGCCGTGCACACTCGTGCCCGGGTACAGGATCATATCGCCGGCGGCAAGTTTGACCTCGCCCGGACCCGGGTTGCCCTCGATAACCAGTTCCCCGCCTTCATATGAATCGGGTTCGGACAGGAACAGGGTGGCAGAAAGATCCGTGCGCACCCGGTACGGAGTACCTGTCACGGGACGAATGGCGCCATCGACATGGCGGCCATATTCACCACCGCTGTCATAGCAGTTGAACAAGGGCGGTACCAGCTTCTGCGGAAGTGCAGCAGCCGTAAAGCGCTCATTGCGGTCCAGCGCCCTGACGACCAGCTCGCCCAATTCGCGGGCCACGGGATGGTTGTCAGGCAGCTGGCGGTTGTTTTTAACGGCCCGGGACAGGTAGCCGGCACTGCCCCGGCCATCAGCCCACTCCACGTTTTCCAGAGCAGAACGGCACTGCGCCAGTTCTTCCTTGTTCAATACCTGGGTGAGGTGTATCAGCATCGACAGTTCCGGAAAGTCGGGTCAGTAGTCGAAATTTACAGCAAAAACGGCGCCAAGGCCCGGCCCAGGGATGACATGCCAGGGATGCAGCTGGTCGAAATAGTACTCGTCGGTAAGATTGGTGAGATTGAGCTTGTAGGTGACGGTGTCCGAAAACTGGTACTTCATCATCGCATCGAGCGCCCAGTAGTCGTCAGCGAGTTTGGCACCGAATACCCTGTCGTCCATGTAGCGTGTACCAATGCCGAAATCGAAGCGCTCGCCCGTTGCCCAGTTCAGCCAGAATGAGAAACTGTTCTGTGCCACGTTGTTTATGCGGCCTGTAGTACCTTTGATAGTGTTACGCTGTTCATCATCCAGCCGGGTATAGCCGGCCGTAAAATGCAGGATGTCGCCGAAACCGCCGCTCATGTTGAGCGACAACCCCTTTATCTCCTGCCTGCCGGCCAGGGTATTGAATCCCGGATTGAGCGGGTCGGCCACGCGGGCGTTGTCCTTGGTGATGCGAAACACGGCTCCGTCCACCAGCAACCTGTCGTTGAGCAGGCTCCACTTGATGCCGAACTCGAGGCTCTCGTTTTCTTCGGGGTCCAGCGCAACATCACCAATGGTCAACCCCCTGCCGCTGTTGATAAAGGAAACGGATTCAGCGGACGGATTGAACGAGGTGCCCCAACCGATATACAGCGTGCCGTTCTCCACCGGCTTGTAGACCAGGGCAGTGCGGTAGCTTAATTCGCTGTCGCTGGTATCAAAACGGTTGCTTGAGGTTTGCAACCCGGCCACGTCAAGGCGCCGTTCGGCGTAGCCGGTCTCGAAACGGTCCCAGCGCAAGCCCAGGCTGAGCTGCCAGCCATCCCCGAACTTGAGGGTATCAAGCAGATAGGCGGCCACGGTGTCACTGTCAGCGTCCGAGGTCAGCCGTGTCGCCGTGATGCCGGTATAGGATCCGGCGACCGGGTTTGCAAGATTGGTCGCCGGCACCGGTATGCCGTAATCGAAATAAGGGGTTTGCGAAGCGAATCCGAATGAAGGATCGGATGCCTCACTGGCTAACTCGATGCCGGTGATGAGCGCATGTTCCACGTTGCCTGTCGTGAAATCTCCACGCAAATTCAGCTGCCCCTGCAGCATGCTTTCATCGCTCTGCCCGGTGAAAATCATACGCTCGACCGTCACGCTGTCCGGCGCGTCAGCCTGGCTGAATGACGGCCCGACCTGAGGTTCGGTGATGAAGCTGCGCCGTCCGTAATTGGCATAGCGCAACTGGGCATTCAGCGACCAGGCGCGGCTGACCTCATGCTCGAGAATCCCTGAAAATACATCGGCCTCGGTTTCCAGGTAATCGGTGTCGAAGCCATAGAAATTTTCCATGTCCACTCGCGGGGGGCGGTTGCTGATCCAGGGCATGCCGTAATCCGGAATGCTGTCGCTTTCCAGGTGCATGTAGCTCAGCGTAAGCCGGGTAGCACTGCCCAATTCCGTACTCAGGCTGGGGGCAATGCCAAAGCGCTCGGTTTCCACCGTGTCACGACCCGGTACATCGCTGCTGTGGGCCAGCAGGTTGAGGCGCACGGCAGTACCGCTGCCAATATCCAGCGGCTGGTTGAGATCGACCGTGGCCCGGGCCGTAGACGCATTGCCCAGGTTCACATGCAGTCTGCGCAGTTCCTGGTCAATGGGTTTCTTCGTGCTCTGGTTGATCACTCCCCCGGTGGAGCCGCGGCCAAAGACCATCGAGGACGGGCCCAGCAAAACTTCCACGGATTCGAGGTTAAAAGGGTCACGGGCGTAGCTGCCCAGATCACGCATACCGTCGAGGAACATATCATTGCGTGAGGAAAACCCGCGAATAAAGGGATTGTTGCCCTGCCAGCTGAACTCCCCGGCGCCCAGGGTGATGCCCGGCACGTTGCGCAAGGCATCGTCGAGACTCATGACATTGCGGTCTTCCATCAGCTGCGAGGAAATCGTGGTGACGGATTGCGGGGTATCCAGCAGGGGTTCGGTGAACTTGCCGATGGAGCTCTGGTCGATGCGGTATGCACCACCCACCGTATCCTCGACGATAATTTCCTCAACGGCACCGTCCTGGGCATGCACCATGCCAGCGGCCAGCAGGTTGGCTCCCGTGCCGATCAGCACACGTGTCATCAGCTTGCGCAGGGGGTCAGGTTTTTTGCTGAACGGGATATCAGGGGTTTGGATTGGGTAAATGCCTGATGACATGAATTTTCTTTCTGGCAGGAGTTGATAACTGCCGGATTATAGCCAATCCATCCCGTCGATTCGAACCCAGGCAAGCGTTTTCCTTGGTTTTTGCAGGTTTACCTGTCCGCTTTATCCGTGCTAGTTTTCTCATGGGAATCCATCAAAATCGACCAAGGCAAATATATCCAGATCATGTCTTCCGACACGCCCAAGCCCCCCACCCGCTGGTTGAATCTCGCCGTTCTTGGCATCCCCCCACTTGTCGCGCTGACCATTGTGCCCTGGTACGGCATCCGCTACGGCTATGATGCCTACGAGTGGACCTGGTTCCTGGTCCTGATGGTGTTCTGTGAAATGTCCATCACGGCTGGCTACCACCGCCTGTGGTCGCACAAGTCTTACAAGGCGCACCCGATTCTCAAACTCATCTATGCCCTTGGCGGCGCATGCGCCCTGCAGAACGATTGCATCACGTGGGCATCCGACCACCGCCGCCACCACCTGCACGTGGACGATGACGAAAATGATCCCTATTCCGCCGGCAAGGGCTTCTGGTATTCCCATTTCGAATGGATGATCCGCGACTGGGATGCCACCCGCGAGGATGTCAGCAATGTCCAGGACCTGTTCAAGGACCCTGTCCTCGTATGGCAGCGCAAGCATTATCTTGCCCTGCTGCTGCTTATGAACGTGGGTGTGCCGGTCTTGCTTGGCGTGCTCCACGGCGATATCTGGGGCAGCTTCCTGCTCGCCGGCTTCCTGCGCCTGACGCTGAGCCAGCATTTCACTTACCTGATCAATTCCGCCGCCCACATGTGGGGTACCCGCGATTACGATCCCCTGCAGACCGCCCGTGACAACTGGTTCATCTCACTGTTCACTTTCGGTGAGGGCTACCACAACTACCACCACACGTTTGCCTGGGATTACCGCAACGGCATCAGGTGGTACCACTGGGACCCGACCAAGTGGCTGATACGCTCGTGCTCCTGGATCGGCCTGGCCAGCGAACTGCGCATGTGCTCCTCTTACCGGCAGGAACTGACCCGCCTGGAAGTGCAGTACCAGGCGGCACTGAGCAAATGCGAGCAGGTATTCGATTCCCGCACCTGGCGCAAGAAGCTCGAACACGAGTACCAACAGCTGATCGACACGCTCAATCACTGGGCAGAACTGAAACAGCAGTGGTACCAGGCCAAGTCCGACAAGCTGTCAAAGCAGTTATCCGAAGGGCTGCATTCCAAGTTCCCCGAACTTGAACTGGAAAACATGCGTCAGCGCTACCGGCTGCTGAAGGTGGAATTACAGGGCAAGCGCCGGAACTGGCAGGCCTTGCTCAACACCTTTACCTCGCTGCCCTACCAGGCCGCCTGATCCATACCCTTCTGCTGACACCCGTTTTGCGGGTGCGGAACCCCTTTATTTCCACAATTGCGACGGGTTTACCGTTGTCTTGGCCTGGTGTTACGGGTAAGATGCACGCCAAATAATGACTCACGAGTCATTTTTTTAAAACTAATCCGAATCAGCCGGTTGGCCGTAATGATAGCCAGGTTCCGACCGCCCGGTTGAAGCCCGGAAATATGAGCCGGTCAGTACCGGTCCACGGTGCGTAAATTTGCCATAACCCGGTCCCGTAATGCACAGGGTACAAACCCCAGGCATGGCGGGCACGGTTACCGGTTTTTTTGATTATTGAAAGGATTTTCTGATGCTGAAAAAGCTGCTTCCTGCCGTCATTATTCTTGCAGCGCTCGTCATTGCTGTCATGTTGCGGCAGCTTCGCCCGGAGGCGGAACAGAACGAACCGCAGCAACTTGCCGTTGTCGTTGATGCCGTTACCGTGACGGTGCAGGATGCCGCCATCGTTGTCGCCTCCCAGGGAACCGTGGAACCGCGCACACGTACCAACCTCGTGTCTGAAGTTTCCGGCCAGGTCGTCTCAGTGTCCCCTGCCTTTGTCGCCGGCGGCTTCTTCCGCAAGGGTGATGTACTGCTGCAGCTTGACGACCTCGATTACCGCGCCGCTGTCAGTCGCGCGGAAGCCGCTGTCGCCGCCGCCCGCAGCCAGCTCGAACTGGAACGTGGCCAGGGTGATGTCGCCCAGCGGGAATGGGACAGGATGAGTGAAGCCGAACGTGGACGCATACGAGCCAGGGAACTGTACCTGCGCAAACCGCAAATGGCCGAAGCCGTGGCCAGGCTGGAATCGGCTGAGGCTGATCTCGAGCAGGCCAGGACCGACCTGTCCAAAACCACGATCATCGCACCCTATGACGGATTAGTCAGCGCCAAGAACACCGATATCGGCCAGTACGTGACAACCGGTGCGGCCATTGCCGAAACTTTTGCCGTGGATTACGCCGAAGTCAGGCTGCCGATTCCAGAAGGCAAGATCGCCTTCCTCGACCTGCCTGCCGCCACCAGTAATTTTGCCGGTAATGGCAACCTGGCAAATGCGCCTGTAGTCGACCTGGTCAGCAGTATTGGCAACCGCGACTATCACTGGACAGGCAACCTCACCCGTACCGAAGGCGTGCTGGATACCCGCACCCGCGTTCTGTTCAGTGTCGTGCAGGTGGAGGACCCCTACAACCTGTACAAGAACAACGACAGCTGGTCCCGCGAGCCCCTGCGTATCGGCACTTACGTCAACGCCAGTATAAAAGGCAAAGTGCTTGAAGACGTGGTGGTACTTCCCCGCTACACCCTGCAGGCCAATAATGTAATCTGGACTGCAGATACCGAAGGCCGCCTGCGGCCGAAAAACGTGGATGTACTCACCATCAATGGTGACGATGTCTATATCTCGGGAGGCCTGGAAAACGGTGATCGCGTCATCCTGACCCGGCTGGAAAACCCGCTGAACGGCGCGCTCGTCCAGGTCAACACAATGGAAACCAGCGGCCTGTCGCTACAGGCACTGCAGTAACCCGTCCCCGGACCCAGAGAGACACCATGGCCAGCAAACCCAAAGTAGAACAAGGTCTGATCAACTGGTTCGCCAACAATCATGTTGCGGCGAACCTGATGATGATAATCATCATCCTGTCCGGACTATATTCCGTCGCCACCATCACCAAGAAGGCGATGCCGGATTTCGACCTGCCGATCATCCAGATCAGCATGGCTTATCCTGGCGCCACCCCGGCCGACGTGGAAAAAGGCATTGTCATTCTTATCGAAGAAGCCGTGGAAGATGTAGACGGCATCACCACCGTGCGCTCGGTTGCCCGTGAAGGCAGCGGCAGCGTCACACTGGAAGTGGCCGAGTCCTATGACATCAATGAAGTACTCAATGATGTCAAAACGCGCGTGGACGGCATCATCAATTTTCCGGTCGATGCCGAGCCGGCTTCGGTCTCACGTACCATAATCCGCAGTGATGCCCTGCGCATAGAGGTTTACGGCGACATCAATCCAGTCAGCCAGAAGGAACTGGCCCAGCAGATTCGCGACGAGCTTCTGGAGCTGGACAACGTCACCTCCGTGCGCCTGGCCGGGGACCGCCCCTATGAAATTGGCATCGAAGTGTCCGAAAACACCCTGCTCAAATATGGCCTGAGCCTGGACCAGATTGCCCAGCGCATACGCATGTCCTCCCTGGACCTGCCGGCCGGCTCCATCGACACCGAGGGTGGTGAGATTCTGGTGCGCACGCAGGCCATGGCCTACAACTACCAGGATTTCGACAAGATTGTCCTGATGACAACGACAGACGGCACCATCCTGACGCTCGGCGACATCGCCACCATTGTTGACGGTTTCGAGGATACCGAGACCTACGCCCGCTTTGACGGCCAGCCCTCCATCAGCCTGGCGGTGCAGACTACCAGCAACCAGAACATGCTCCAGGTTACCGAAAGCGTGCGCAATTTCGTGGCCGAGCGCAGCCAGACACTGCCCGATGGCATCGAGATGAATGTGTGGGCCGACACGTCCTACTACCTGCAGGATCGCCTCGACCTGATGACAAGCAATTTGCTGATGGGTGCCCTGCTCGTACTGATCATCCTCAGCCTGTTCCTGGAACTGAAACTGGCTTTCTGGGTCATCGTCGGCATACCCATTTCCTTCCTCGGCGCCTTTGCCCTGATGCCTGCCGTGGGACTGGACCTGAACATGCTCAGCCTGTTCGGATTCATCATGGTGCTGGGAATCGTGGTGGATGATGCCATCATCATCGGCGAAAGCGCCCATCACAGCATGTCCAAGTACGGCCACAGCGTCGACAGCATCGTTCATGGCGCCAACCGGGTTGCTCTGCCGGCTACGTTTGGCGTACTCACCACCATCGTTGCCTTCATGCCCCTGCTGATGATCAGCGGCTTCGCCGCCGCCTTCACCGAGTCCATCGGCTGGGTGGTAATCCTTTGCCTGGTGTTCTCGTTGGTTGAATCGAAGCTGATCCTGCCGTCACACCTGGTGCACTTCGGCCGTCCGAACCCGAACAGCTGGTTCAACAGGATTCCCGTGTGGTGCAACGACAAGCTGAGCACCTACGTGCACAACACGTACGTACCCTGGCTGCGCCGCTGCATCAAGTATCGCTGGATAACACTGTCTTCCTTCGTCGGCGTTCTCATCATTTCTGCCGGCCTGATGGCTGGCGGCATCGTGCGCGTCGTCTTCCTGCCGGAAATTCCCAGCGACTTCATCCAGGCTTCCGTGACCATGGTCGAGGGTAGCCCGGAGCAGCAAACCCGAGCGATCATGAACAAGCTCGAGCAGGCCGCCCTGTCTCTGAACGGCAAGTTTGAATTCGAGGATACCGAAACCGGTGAAACCTCAACCGAGATCGTCGACCATTTCATTATCGTCGGCAGCGGTGTTTCGTCCGGTACGGCCGCCATCGAGATGGACAAGGATGTCGCCAATCAGATCGACTCGGACCTCATCACCGAATACCTGCTGGACTACATCGGTGAGATGCCCGGCCTCAAATCACTGACCTTCTCTGCAGGGCAGGTATTCGGCGGCAACCCGATTTCTTACCAGCTGGTAAGCAGCAACCCTGCGGAACTGACCGCTGCCGCCGCTGAGCTTGAAGCGAAACTGCGCACCTACAACGGCCTCATCAATATCAAGAACGAAGCCGTGAACAGCAAGGACGAACTGCGCCTGCAATTGCTGCCCCGTGCCGAAGTGATGGGCTTTACACTGAACGACCTGTCCACCCAGGTGCGCAATGCCTTTTATGGTTCGCAGGCGCAGCGGCTGCAGCGCGGCGACGATGAGGTGCGCGTCATGGTGCGCTATCCCGAGGGTGAACGCGTCTCCATCGGCGATCTGGAGGACATGTATATTCGCACCAACAACGGTGAAGCCGTGCCTTTCTCGTCCATCGCCGATTTCGATATGCAGCCAGGTTACGCACAGATCAACCGCGTGGAAGGCGAACGTTCGGTCGCGGTGAACGCCGACATCATCGAATCGATGGTGGAACCGAATTTGGTAAACACTGATATCAAGAACAATTTCTTCCCGGAACTGAAATCCCGCTACCCCAGCGTCGACTATCGTGAAGACGGCGGCACCGCCGAACAGGCCAGCATCATCCAGGATATGGCCCGCGGCATGCTGTTCGCCATTTTCGGCATCTATGCCCTGCTGGCCATTCCACTACGCTCCTACACGCAGCCGCTGATGATCATGGGCGTGATTCCCTTTGGCATCGTCGGCGCCATCGTCGGCCATCTGGTGGTCGGCATACCGGTCAACTTCATGTCCTTCCTCGGCATCATCGCGCTGTCTGGCGTGGTCGTGAACGACAGCATCATCCTGGTGAATTTCGTCAACAAGGCCAAGCGCAAGGGTACCCCCATCATCGATGCGGTGGTCAACGGCGGCATCCGCCGCTTCAGGGCCATCCTGCTGACCTCGCTGACCACATTCTTCGGCTTGCTGCCTATCCTGCTGGAAACCAGCATGCAGGCGCAGTTCCTGATTCCGATGGCGACTTCCCTGGCCTTTGGCATTGTCTTCGCCACGGTCATCACGCTGCTGCTGATTCCCTGCCTGTACGTGATCCTCGAGGACATGCACGGCAAGACGGTCACGCCGCGCACCATCAGCGACGAAGCCACACTGACCCCGGCCTGACTCTCTGTCAGGCCGCCCGGTCTGCCCCTGGCATAACCCTCGGAATAATCCCCAGGTCTGTGGCCAGTGCGGTGGAATAGGGGTGAAAGCACCATGTCATGCTGATATGCTCCGAAAACCTCCTGTAAACAATTAGTTAGCTAACAGGATCGTGACGGAGTACAGGACGTGCCGCAAACCGCGCAGTTCAAGAAAAGCTATCCCTACCTGGCCGGTATTCTCCTGGGTCTCCTGTCCGCTGCCATCCTGTTGGGCGCTTTCATCACCTACATTCGCGGCAACCAGCAGGAACAGGCCGACTGGCTCTTCAACCAGTTCAACACCGTCGTCAAGGATTTCTACAGCGCCTTGATCCCCCTAAACGCCCTCGGCCTGACAACCTGTGACGCGGAAAACCTGCGCGCCATGGAAATCGCCCAGTTCAATGCCGTCTACCCGCGGCAGTTGATGTTTTACATCGAGGACGAAGGCGTCTGTTCCACGGGCAGCGGCATGCTGGATGAGCCTGTACGACGGCCGCCGCCGGATATCATATCGCCGGCAACCGGCGCCCAGATCTGGGTCAACCGCAAAATCATCCTGGACCTGACCGGCAAGCTCTTCACGGCCATCATCCTCAAACTCGGCAATTACACCGCCATGGTCGATCCGGGCACTATCGCCCTGCCCGACGGTTCACCGTTTGACTGGCAGATACTGTACCGTGAACCAGGGGCCTCCGGACAAACCATCCATGTACACGGCACACAGGGACTGTACCGGCAGGACAGCGCCAGTACGAATTTTTCCTATGGCAGTTTTTTCTACCACGAAAGCTGCGATACCGAGCGCACGTACGTCTGCCTGGTACAGATCACCTCCACAACCAACATCGCCCGGGAATATGCCAACGTCTTTGCACTGTTCTCACTGCTGAGCCTGGCACTAGGCAGTATGGGTGGGCGGTTCGTGCATTCCTGGCAGGGCCGCCAGCTTCACATGGCCGCCAGGGTACTCAATGGTTTCCGCAATGATGCCTACTACTGGCTGTTCCAGCCCATATTCGACATGGAACAAAACCGCATCATCGGCTGCGAGGTACTGTCGCGCTTTTCTGATGATTACGGCGATGCCATGCCGGACGACTACCTACCCGCCATTCGGGAAGCAGGCCTTACCGCCGATTTCACCCGGCTGATGTTCGGGAAAATCCTGCCGGACCTGGACAGCCAGAAGGACCTGCCCGATGGCTTCAGGGTCAGCATCAATATTTTTCCTGCCGACATTATTTCCGGCGCCATCAATGACATCATCAGGATGGATGCCATTCGCCAGTCCCGTTTTGCGCTTACCCTGGAGATCACTGAAGAGGAATACCTGGATGAAATCGGCGGCCAGGACAGCCTGGACAAGATCCGCGAAGCCGGCCTGTCCATTTCCATCGATGACTTCGGTACGGGCTATTCCAATCTGAATCAGCTGAAGAAGCTCCATTGCTCCTTTCTCAAGATCGATCGCAGCTATATTGCAGAACTGGAACATGAACCCATCAAGTCCTCGCTGATACCCCATATCGTCAGGATGGCGGAACAGCTCAAGCTGTGGGCGATCGCAGAGGGTGTCGAGACCTTCGAGCAGATGGTCATCCTGGTGGGCCTGGGCATCCGCTATGGCCAGGGCAACCTGTTTGGCCATCCCATGACGGCGCAAGCACTCGTCGACCACATCGAGGCCCTGGTGATCGGCAACAGCAACAACGCCGTGCTTCCGGAAAACTGAGGGATAGCCGCCTTCTCTTGAATATTTGCCGTGGCAATAAGAGAATCATGGCCTCCATTATAAAAACAAAAGGGAAACCCCATGCGCCACTCCATCACCCTCCCAATGATCGCCATGCTTGCCATGCTCACCTGCCTGTCCCTGCCCGCGCAGGCCCAGGACTGCGACCGCAGCTGCCTGGCCACCTTCCTTGATTCCTACCTCGAGGCCC